>DASQNB010000677.1:0-7421 GCA_035645175.1 Geodermatophilus sp. | reverse complement strand
GCGGGTCATCTCCTCGATCGTGACGGCGAGGGAGTGCGGCACCTCCTGGAACACCTTCTCCAGGGCGGCCTCGCGGACCAGCTCGGCGATCTGCCGCTCGACGTCCTCGTCGGTGGTCTGCTCCTCCGGGTAGAGCGGCGGGCCCTCCGGCAGCAGGCCGACCAGCAGGTCCTCCAGCAGCTCGACCTGGTCGCCGCGCACCGCGCTGACCGGCACGACCTCGGCGGCCTCGACCAGCTGGCTGGCGGCCAGCAGCTGCTCGGCCACCTGCTTCCTGCCGGCGGCGTCGGTCTTGGTCACCACGACGACGACCGGGGCCTGGACCTCCTGCAGCTGGCGGGCGATGAACCGGTCACCGGTGCCGACGGGCTGGTCGGCCGGCACGCAGAAGACGACGACGTCGACCTCGGACAGGGTGTCGCGGACGACGTCGTTGAGCCGGCGCCCCAGCAGGCTCCTGGGCTTGTGCAGCCCGGGGGTGTCGACGAGCACGAGCTGACCGCCCGGCCGGTGGACGACACCGCGGATGGCGTGCCGGGTGGTCTGCGGGCGGTTGCTGACGATGCCGACCTTCTCGCCGACCAGCGCGTTGGTGAGCGTGGTCTTGCCGGCGTTCGGGCGACCCACCAGACAGGCGAAACCGCTGCGGTACGGCGGCTGGTCCGGCGGTGCTGTCACGTCCGCCATCCTCCCACCCACCGCCGACACCTCCGCGCACGCGGACCCCCGGCGCGGACGGGGCCGTGGTCAGGCCCTCGTGATGCCGTGGCTCTTGATCTTGCGGTACAGCGAACTGCGAGCCATCCCCAGCGCGGCGGCGGCCTGCACCCGGTTGCCCCCGCTCTGCTGCAACGCCGAGATGATCGCGTCCCGCTCGGCCGCCTCGATCGGACTGAGCGTGCGGGCACCCGACGTCCGGCACCAGCCGGGCAGGTCCTCGGGCCGGATCTCCCCGACCGGACGCCGCAGCAGCGCCTGGTGCAGCGCCTCGCGCAGCTGCGCGACGTTGCCCGGCCACGCGTGGCGGGCGATCAGCCGGCCGGCCTCGGGGTCCAGCCGCACCCGGCGGCCGGGGGCGAGCGCGGTCAGGACGCGCGCGACGACGAGGGGCAGGTCGTCGGTGCGGAACCGCAGCGGCGGGAGGGTGACTGCCTGCCCGAAACAGCCGAGCACCGCCTGGAACGGCAGGTCCGCGCCGGTGCTCGCGTCGTCCAGGGTCGCCGCGACGACCGGCCCGCCGCCGTCGAGGACCGCACGGAGTCGGTCGACGCCGTCGGCTGCGACGCGGTCGAGGTGGCACAGGACGACGAGGGCGGGGACTCCGGCGGCATCGGCGTCCGGGAGGCCCACCCGGGCGACCCGGTCGGCCTCGACCCTCACCACGCGCCCCTCGGGGTGCACCCGGGTGAACAGCTCGGTGACCAGGGTGGTCTTGCCGGTGCCCGGCTCCCCCATCACGAGCAGGTGGTCCCCGCGGCCGAGCGCAGCGGTGATCTGCGTGCACGCCGTCACCCAGCCCGGTGACCGGCCGCCGACACCGTCGTCCCCCCGAGGCGGTCCGGCCGCCGCGACGCGGTGGGCACGGCCGGCCGCCGGCGCAGTCCCACCGCGCGGGACCGGGACGGCCGGCGCGGGCCGGACCGGCCCGTCGTCGAGCAGCAGGACGATGCCGGCGACCTCGTCGCCGACCACGATGCGCGTCGCGCGCAGCCGGACGCTGCGACCGGACCCCAGGGTGACGGAGTCGGTCACCCGGTCCCGCCGACTCATGAGGAACAACGCGTGCTGGTGGATGGCGAACTGCTCGGCAGGGGTGCAGAGCTGCTGGGCCCGCTGGTTGACCATCAGCGAGTCGCCCACCGCCATGACCGCCTGCCGGGAGCGGGCGTCGGCCGTGACGAAGGCGTCGAACAGCGCCTGCTTGGCCCGGCTGCGGTCGAGCAACAGCTCGTGGCCGATGTCTGCGGCCGCACGCCGCACCAGGGTGTGCACCAGCGGCGTCCAGCTCTCGGCGAGCGAGCTGACGTCGAGCACCCCCTCGATCCGGCCGGTCACCGGGTCGACGACCGGGGCGCCGGTGCACGCGAACCTCACCAGGGCCTCGGTGAAGTGCTCCGCACCGACGACGCTGACCGAGGCACCCGCCTCGAAGACCGTGCCGATCCCGTTGGTGCCCACGCCGGCCTCGGCGAAGTCGAACCCGGCGGTGAAGTCGACCCGGTCGAGCAGCCGGCCCACCGACGTCGAGCAGTCCAGCCGGTGCACGATCCGCGCCTGCGCGTCGGACAGTGCGATCGTGACCGGGACGTCGACCATCTCGTCGGCCAGTCGCTCGATGACCGGGCGGGCGCAGCGGACCAGCCGGGAGTCGAGGTCGACGTCCTCGTGGTGGGCGATCCGGTACTCGCCGGCGTCGACCCCGGCCGACCGGCTGCGCCGCCAGGACGCCGCGACCAGGTCCCGCACGCCGGCTGGCCCGGCCCCGCCGCGCTCGAGGAACTCGGCCCGTGCAGCCGCGACGCGCAGCCGCTCCACCTGGCCCTGCAGCATCGTGACCTCCGGACGTCCGTCGGCCGGCGGCGTTGCCGGACGAATGGCGGCCACTGGCAGGGACGTCCCAGCGCCGGTGCCCGCTCTCGGCGATCAGCCGTGGTCACACCGGCCGGCCGCCCGGTCCCGACTGTCCCAATCTCGGACACCGCGCCCGGTGGGACACCGCCGACGATGGGATCGCGATCGTGACCCAGGACACACCGGAGAGTAGGCCATCAGATGACAGTCGACGCAGCTCCGACGACCCGGACCGACGCCGCCCCACCGACCCTCGAGCTCGACGCCCTGGTGATCGGGGTCGGCGTGGCCGGTCTCTACCAGCTCCACCAGCTGCGGGAGCAGGGGCTGCGGGTGCGTGCCTACGACGCGGCGGCCGACGTCGGCGGCACCTGGTTCTGGAACCGCTACCCCGGAGCCCGGTTCGACTCCGAGGCCTACATCTACCAGTACCTGTTCTCGCAGGAGCTGTACGAGGACTGGAGCTGGAGCCAGCGGTTCCCCGACCAGCCGGAGATCGAGCGGTGGATGCACTACGTCACCGACCGCCTCGACCTGCGCCGCGACATCCAGTTCCGTACCACGGTCACCGGCGCCCGGTTCGACGACGAGCGGAACCGCTGGATCGTCACCACCGACCGCGGCGAGACGATCGACACCCAGTTCCTCGTCACCTGCGCCGGCATGCTGTCCGCTCCGCTGACCGACGTCTTCCCCGGGCAGGACACCTTCCGCGGCACCGTCGTCCACACCTCACGCTGGCCGGCCGAGGGGGTCGACCTCGACGGCAAGCGGGTCGGCGTGGTGGGCATCGGCGCGACCGGCATCCAGGTGATCCAGACAATCGCCGACCGGGTCGGGCACCTGACGGTCTTCGCCCGCACCCCCCAGTACGTGCTGCCCATGAGCAACCCGCACTTCGGGCCGGAGGAGGTGGCCGCCTACAAGGCGCGCTTCCCCGAGCTGCGCGAGACCCTGCCCCGCACCTTCACGGGCTTCGAGTACGAGTGGCAGCACGCCTGGGCCGACCTGACCCCGGAGCAGCGGCGCGAGCACCTGGAGGACATCCACGCCAACGGCTCGCTGAAGCTCTGGCTGGCCTCCTTCGCCGAGATGTTCTTCGACGAGGAGGTCAACGCGGAGATCTCGGAGTTCGTCCGCAGCAAGATGCGCGCGCGGCTCCGGGACGACCCGCACCTGTGCGACGTGCTGATCCCCACCGACTACGGGTTCGGCACCCACCGGGTCCCGCTGGAGACCAACTACCTGGAGGTCTACCACCGGTCGAACGTCGAGCTGGTCGGCGTCCGCGACAACGCCGTCTCCCACGTCGTCCCCGAGGGCCTCGTGCTGGCCGACGGCACGCTGCACCGACTCGACGTCCTCGTCCTGGCGACCGGCTTCGACGCCGGTACCGGGGCGCTCACCCGGATCGACATCCGCGGCCGCGGTGGCCGCTCCCTCACCGAGGACTGGGGCCGCGACATCCGCACCACGATGGGCCTGATGGTGCACGGCTACCCGAACCTGCTCACCACCGCCGTCCCGCTCGCACCCTCGGCCGCGCTGTGCAACATGACGACCTGCCTGCAGCAGCAGACCGAGTGGATCAGCGACCTGATCGGGCACCTCCGGGCCCGGGACAAGACCGTCATCGAGCCCACGAAGGAGACCGAGGACGCCTGGGTCGCCCACCACGACGAGACCGCCGGGGCGAACCTGATCTCCCGGACGTCGTCCTGGTACCTCGGCGCCAACGTCCCGGGCAAGCCACGGCGCGTCCTGTCCTACACCGGCGGCGTCGGCACCTACCGGGAGAAGTGCGAGGAGACGGCCAGGGCCGGCTACGAGGGCTTCGAGATCCGCTGATCCCCGCGGTGCGCCGGGTCCCCGGCGCACCGCTCCACCACAAGCGTCGGGAGGGCTGCGATGACGCAGACGACACGGATCGCACAGAGCTTCACGCAGGAGGCGGACACGGTCCTCGACCGCGCCGTCCGGGCCGATGCCCCGGTGGCGGGGGTCGTCGCCATGGTCACCGACCGGAACAGCGACGTCTACGAGGGGGCGGCCGGCGTCCGCCGCCTCGGCGGGGACGACGCCATGAGCACCGACACCGTCTTCGCCCTGTTCTCCACCACCAAGGCCGTCACCGCGACGGCGGCCCTGCAGCTGGTCGAGGAGGGCCGACTCGACCTGGACGCCCCCGCCCGTGGCTACGCCCCTGGGATCGGTGAGCTGGAGGTGCTCGACGGCTTCGACGCCGACGGCTCACCGCGGACGCGCGCCCCGAAGCGGGAGATCACCACCCGGCACCTGCTGACCCACACCGCCGGCTTCGGCTACGACTTCTTCAACGAGCACTACAACCGGCTGGCCACCGACCACGGCCAGCCCAGCGTCATCACCGCGCGCAGGGCCAGCCTGCAGACCCCGCTGCTGTTCGACCCCGGCGAGCGGTGGGAGTACGGCAGCAACATCGACTGGGCCGGTCAGGTGGTGGAGGGCATCACCGGGCAGCGCCTCGGTGACGTCTTCGCGGCCCGGGTCTTCGCTCCCCTCGGGATGCAGGACACGGCGTTCACCCTCGACGACCGGCTGCGCTCGCGCCGGGCGACGATGCACGCGCGGGGGGACGACGGCTCGCTGACCTCGATGGACGACTTCGAGCTGACGTCGACCCCGGAGGTCCACATGGGCGGCCACGGGCTCTACGGCACGGTCGGCGACTACACGAGGTTCATGCGCATGTGGCTCAACGACGGCCGGGGCGAGCACGGCGTCGTCCTCGAGCCGGAGACGGTGCAGATGGCCGTGCAGAACCACCTCGGGGACCTCAGGGTGACGATGCTGCCCGGGGTGATCCCGTCGCTGTCCAACGACGCGGAGTTCTTCCCCGGGCTGTCGAAGTCGTGGTCGCTGCCCTTCATGGTCAACGACGAGCCGGCGCCGACCGGCCGGCCCGCGGGCGGCCTGGGCTGGGCCGGACTGGCCAACCTCTTCTACTGGATCGACCGGGAGAACGGGTACGCCGGCTTCTGGGCGACCCAGGTCCTCCCCTTCGGGGACGCCACCTCCTTCGGGTCCTACCTGGAGTTCGAGACGGCCCTGTACCGCTCCATCGGGAGCTGACCGTCCTTCGCAACCCCGCTCGACAGCTCGTACCGGCCCACGACGGCGCCGGCCGTCCGCAGCCCCCGGCGTCCCACCTCAGCAGGGAGTCCTCCATGACGGCGACGATGCGCGCGTTCGTGATCAACGGGGTCGGGGAGACCGCGGTGGTCCAGAAGCCGATCCCCGAACCCGGACCGGAGGAGGCGGTGGTCCGGACCACCGCTGCGCTCATCTGCACGTCGGACGTGCACACCGTCAAGGGGGCGCTGCCGGTCGAGCCCGGCCGGACCCTGGGCCACGAGTCGGTCGGTGTGGTCCACGAGCTCGGCTCGGCGGTGAGCGGGTTCGCGGTGGGGCAGCGGGTCGCGGTCAACGCGGTGACCCCCTGCTACCGGTGCAGCTACTGCCAGCGCGGCTTCACCAGCCAGTGCGGCGGGCCACTCGGCGGCTACCGGTACACGGCGCAGATCGACGGGAACATGGCCGAGTACTTCATCGTGCCGGCCGCGGCGGCCAACCTGACCGCCATCCCCGACGACGTCACGGACGCGCAGGCCGTCTACACGTGCGACATGCTGAGCACCGGCTTCATGGGTGTCGAGCACGCCCACCTGCAGTTCGGTGAGACGGTGGCGGTGTTCGCCCAGGGCCCGGTCGGGCTGTCCGCCACCATGGGCGCCCACCTGATGGGCGCCGGTCAGATCATCGCCGTCGAGTCCCGGCCGGAGCGCCAGGAGCTGGCCAGGCGGTTCGGTGCCGACGTGGTCATCGACCACACCGACGGTGACCCGGTGGAGCAGATCATGGACCTCACCGGCGGGGTCGGCATCGATGCGGCCATCGAGGCCTTCGGCTTCCCGGAGACGTTCGAGGCGTGCGTCCGGGTGACCAAGGCGGGCGGGCGGGTGTCGAACATCGGGTACCACGGGGAGAACCCGGCGCCGCTGCAGCTGCCGCTCGACGCCATGGGGCTCGGCATGAACGACAAGGCCATCCACACCGGGCTGTGCCCCGGCGGCAGCGAACGGATGACCCGGCTGCTGCGGTTGCTCCAGAGCGGGCGGATCGACCCGACGCCGATGACCACGCACACGTTCACCTTCGACGACGTCTCACGGGCCTTCGACATGATGACGACCAAGGAGGACGGCATCATCAAGCCGCTGATCACCTTCGGCTGACGGAGTGCCCGGGCGCGGGCTGTCCCTCCAGCCGAGGGAACACCCCTCGGGGGCTTGAGAGGATCGCGGGGTGGCGGGGCGCAGACGACGCGAGCAGAGCGAGTCATCCGTGGGACGGGCGCTGCGGGAACGCGACCGGCACGCGGTACAGGTCGGCGCGTACGGCTTCTTCCCGGGCCGTGGGCCGCGCCGCTCGGCCACGGTGACCCCGGCGCCGCTGCGCTACTGGCAGTACGACCCGGCCCGGCCGTGGCTGGTCCTCGCGGTCCTGCTCGCCGTCGCCACCTGGCTGGGACTGTCCGCGCTCGTGGGTGGGCCAGGGACGGTCGCCGAGGAGGTGCCGGTCGCCCTGGCGCTCGGGCTGGCGGTCCTGCTGCTGTCGACGACCCGGCTGACCGTGTCGGACTCGGGGCTGTCCTCCGACGTCGCCGGGCTGCGGCGGACGTCGTCGGTGCAGGTCGTGGCCCGCAGCCTCGTGCAGGAGGTGCGCCGCGGACGCCCGCCGGAGGGCTGGCCGAAGGCGGCGCGGCGCGGCGGCTGGTGGCCCGGCCGCACCCGGGTCGCCGTCCGGCACCG
>DASQNB010000676.1:0-14092 GCA_035645175.1 Geodermatophilus sp. | reverse complement strand
GAGGGTGGCGGAGCCGACGGGTCGGTGGGCCCGGGCACGGGATAGGGAGCCGGCTCGGGCGGCGGGACGGGGTCCACCGGCGACGGCGTGGGCGACGGCGGCTGCGGGCCGGGAGGGGGAGGCACGGTCATGGACCGACGCTAGCCCCGCGGTGCAGCCGGGACGGCGGACCGGAGCGCCCGTCGTGGCCCCTGCGCCGAGGCGGCGCCCCGGCGCGTCGTCCCGCCGGACAGCGGCGGTCCCCGGGACGCCCTACCGTCCCGGGACGTGGGCAGACGCGTGGTCGTGATCGGTGGGGACGCCGCAGGTGGCAGTGCTGCATCGCAGGCGAAGAAGCGACGGCCGGACCTGGACGTGGTGATGTTCGAGCGGGGCCGCGCGACGTCGTACTCGGCCTGCGGCATCCCGTACTGGATCAGTGGCGCCGTCGACTCCGAGGCCGACCTGATCGCCCGGACGCCGGAGCAGCACCGCGCGATGGGCATCGACGTCCGGATGCGGACCGAGGTGGTCGGCATCGACCTCGACCGGCGCGTCGTCCACTGGCGGGACCTCGCCGACGGCGGCAGCGGCACCGAGCCGTTCGACGAACTGGTCTACGCCACCGGCAGCGTCCCGATGCGGCCGCCGGTGCCGGGCATCGACGCGACGGGCGTGCACGGCGTCCAGGTCCTCGACGACGGCGCCGCGCTGCGGGCCGAGCTCGAGGACGGCGACGTGCGCCGGGTGGTCGTGGTCGGCGGCGGCTACATCGGCCTGGAGATCGCCGAGGCCTGCCGGGTGCGCGGTCTCGACGTCACCGTCGTCGATCGCTCGGCCACCCCGGTCGGCACGTTCGACCCCGACGTCGGCGAGTACATCGCCGACGCGGTCCGCAAGGAGGGCATCGAGCTGGTCCTCTCGGACCCGGTCGCGGCGATCGAGACCGACGCTGCCGGCCGGGCCCGCGCGGTGGTCACCGCGAGCGGCCGGGAGCTGCCCGCCGACCTGGTCGTGCTCGGCCTGGGCGTCCGGCCGGCCGTGCGGCTGGCCGAGGAGGCCGGCATCCCGCTCGGCACCTCTGGCGGCATCGCCGTCGACGCACGGATGCGGACCCAGGTCGAGGGTGTCTGGGCAGCCGGCGACTGTGTCGAGTCGGTGCACCGGCTCTCCGGCCAGCGGATGGTGGTCGCCCTGGGCACGCACGCCAACAAGCAGGGCCGGGTGGCCGGGATCAACATCGGCGGCGGCTACGCCACGTTCCCCGGCGTCATCGGCACCGCGATCACCCGGATCTGCGAGCTGGAGGGGGCCCGCACCGGGCTGTCCACCGCCGAGGCGGAGGCGGCCGGGTACCAGTTCGTCACCGCCGTCGTCGACTCGACGACCAAGGCGGGGTACTTCCCGGGCGCCCAGCCGATCCGGCTGAAGATGATCGCCGAGCGGCGCAGCGGCCGGCTGCTCGGCGCGCAGGTCGTCGGCCGGGAGGCCGCGGCCAAGCGCGTCGACGCCCTCGCCATCTGCATCTGGAACGAGATGGGCGTCGACGAGATCCTCTCCCTCGACCTCTCCTACGCCCCGCCGTTCGCGCCCGTCTGGGACCCGGTGCTCATCGCCGCGCGCAAGGCGTTCGAGGCCGTGGAGGCCGACGTCCGGCTGCTGTGACACCCGGTCCGCCGGCGCCGCGGGTCGGCGGCGCCGGCGGACGGAGGTGTCAGGCCGGGTCGACGCGGTCGGCCTGCCGGCCCCGCTGCCCCTCGCTGGCCTCGAACTCGACCCGCTGGCCCTCGTCGAGGCTGCGGTAGCCGCCGCGGTCGGAGATCGCCGAGAAGTGCACGAACACGTCCGGCCCACCGTCGTCGGGCTCGATGAACCCGAAGCCCTTCTCCGCGTTGAACCACTTGACCGTGCCGTTGGCCGAACCGCCGCCCGAGGGACGTCCTCCCGCGCCGCCGCGCCCGGCGTCCCGGCCGCCCTCGCGGTAGCCGCCGGAGTCGCGGCCCGAGTACCCGCCACCGTCACGGTCGCGGTACCCACCCGAGTCGCGGTCGCGGTAGCCGCCGGAGTCGCGGTACCCGCCACCCCGTGGTCCGGCGTCCCGGCCGCCGCCCCCGCCGCGCTCGGCCGACCGCACGTCCTCGGCCTGCGGCCCGCGCTGACCCTGGGTGACGTCGAACTCGACCCGCTGGCCCTCCTCGAGGCTGCGGAAGCCGCCGCGGTCGGCGATCGCCGAGAAGTGCACGAACACGTCCGGCCCGCCCTCGTCGGACTGGATGAACCCGAACCCCTTGTCGTCGTCGAACCACGACACCGTCCCGGTGCTGCGCCCGCCGCGGGACGACGGCCGCCCACGGTCCCGGTCGCCGTCCCGTCCGCGGTCCCGGCCTGCGTCGCGCCCGCGGTCCCCGTCGCGCCCGCGGTCACGCTCCCGGCCGTACCCGGCGTCCTGGCGCCGCGGGGCGCCCCCGCCGACCGGCCGCACCGAGTCGGCCTGCAAGCCACGCTGCCCCTCGCTGGCCTGGAACTCCACCTGCTGGCCCTCGTCGAGGCTGCGGAACCCGCCCTCGTCGGCGATCGCCGAGAAGTGGACGAAGACGTCAGGTCCTCCGTCGTCGGGTGCGATGAACCCGAAGCCCTTCTCGGCGTTGAACCACTTCACCGTGCCCTGCGGCATCCACGTGCTCCTGCACTGCTCGTCGCCGGCGGGTCCGTCCCACCGGCTGTCCTCCGGCCACCTCCCTCCCCTCGGGAGGTGCGGCCGCGGTCTCCAGCCTCCTCCACCCGCCGCGCGAACGGGCGGGCACCCGGCGGGACGCCGGTCACGTCACGGCCACCGCGTACAGCCGGCGGCGGGCGGTCGTGCGGTCGAGGCGGACGTCGAGCAGCTCGTCGAGGCCGGCCTCGGTGGCCCGGCAGGCGGTGGTCGCCGCACCGCTCGGGCACTGCGCGGACGCCGACCGCATCGCACCGAGGTCACGCTGGGCCCCGACGACGCGACGGTCGATCCCGGACACGGGACGACGGCGGACGACACGGGGCACTCCGCGGGGACCCGCCCGGTCCGACCGTCCGGACTCCGGCCGCAGGCCCGACACATCCCCCAACGGCCGTTCTCATCCGCTACCGCGGGGTATCCCTCCCGGCGTGTCGCGGACGTCGCCGGGCGTGTCCCGTTACCGGCACCTGGACCGGGGTAGGGGCGGCCACCCGGACGGGGACCCGAGCAGCGGAGGAACAGATGACCACCAGCAGTGACAACCACTTCGTGGCACAGGCGGTGCACGACCTGGGCTCGGCGCTGTGGTTCGGCGGCGCGGTGATGGGCGTCGCCGGCGTCAACAAGTCCGGCAGCGACCTGTCCCAGGGGATCGACCGCATCCGGGTGGCCGGGTCGGCGTGGAGCCGTTTCCAGCCCGCCCAGTTCGGTGGCATCGCGGCCACTCTGCTCGCCGGGCTGCGGCTGACCCAGGTCGGTGGGCGCCGGATCGCGCTGCAGCAGGGCTTCGGGTCGGTCGGGGCCCTCAAGGCCGGCCTGGCCGTCGCCGGTGCGGGTGCGACCGCCTACGCCGCCTACAGCGGCAGCCGGATCGGCAAGCTCGCCGAGGAGGCGCAGCGTCGCGGGGAGAGCGTGGAGGTCAAGGACGCCACGCTGCCCACCGCCGGCACCCCGACGGAGATCCAGAAGTGGCAGAGCCGGCAGCGGGTCACCCAGTTCGTGGTCCCGGCGCTCGCGGGCGCGAACATCGTGTGCAACTCGTGGCTGGTGCAGTCCTACCGCGCCGGTGCGACGGCCAAGGGCGTCCTGCGGCGGCTCCTGCCCGACTGAAGAAGGACCCTCTGCCCTCCCGCCACTGGTGAGAGGACCCCGTCCTCCCCACCCCTCGCGAGCTCGGGGCGGTGCCCTGGACGGGGCCGGCGGTGCCCTGGACGAGGCCGACACCAGGAGAGGTCCAGGGGTCAGGGACGGGGGCGTCCCTCCTCGGCCGGTGCAACCGGCTGCAACGCTCCCGTTCCCGGGCCGCGCCGGGGTGTCCTGTCGTCAGCCTCCGGTGAGGGGGTCCGACGACGGACGGAGACGACGCCATGAGGGCAGCCCGGTTCCACGGACGCGGCGACATCCGGGTCGACGACGTGCCCGAGCCCCGGGTGGGCCCCGGCACGGTGCTCGTCGAGGTGGAGTGGTGCGGCATCTGCGGCACCGACCTGCACGAATACCTCGAGGGCCCGATCTTCGTGCCGACCGGTGAGGCGCCGCACCCGCTCACCGGCGAGAGCCTCCCGGTCACCCTCGGGCACGAGTTCGCGGGCGTGGTGGCGGAGGTCGGGGCCGGTGTGGACGACGTGCGCGCCGGCGACCGCGTGGTCGTGGAGCCCTACGTCGTCTGCGGCAGCTGCGACGCCTGCCGGCAGGGGCGCTACAACGTGTGCCGGACGCTGGGCTTCGTCGGGCTCTCCGGCGGCGGCGGGGGTTTCTCCCGCTACGTCGTGGCCGAGCGCCGGTGGATCCACCCGCTCGGGGACCTGGGCACCGACGTCGGCGCGCTGATCGAGCCGCTCGCCGTCGCCCACCACGCCGTCCGGCTCTCCGGCGCGCGGCCCGGGCACTCCGCGGTGGTGTTCGGTGCCGGCCCCATCGGGCTGGTGACCACCGCCGCCCTGACCGCTGCCGGCGTGGAGCACGTGGTCGTGGTCGAGCCGGCCGAGGCCCGCAAGCAGAAGGCCGGCGTCGCCGGGGCGGCCGCCGTGCTCGACCCGCGCGAGGTCGACGTCGTCGAGGCCGTGGACGAGCTGACGCAGGGCCGCGGCGCCGACGTGACGTTCGAGTGCGCCGGCGTGGACCAGGTGCTGGCGACCGCCATCCGCTCGACCCGCGTCGGCGGCACCTGCGTCAACGTGGCGATCTGGGGCCACGAGGCCCGGGTGGCCATGAACGACCTGGTGTTCCGCGAGGTCAGCGTCGTCGGCAGCCTGGCCTACGCCGACGACCACCCGGCGACGATCGAGATGGTGGCCAGCGGCCGGGTCGACCCGTTCCAGTTCATCACCGGGCGGATCGGACTCGAGGACATCGTCGAGGAGGGCTTCCGCGAGCTGATCGACAACAAGGAGGAGAACGTCAAGATCCTCGTCCAGCCCTGAGGCTCCCCCGATCACGACGTCCATGGATCGGATGCCGCACTCGGTCCGCTCCTCGCTGCGATCCTCCCGGCGGCGTCACCCGATGACGACGTTCCACGGCCGGATCGTCCAGCCGGTCACCAGGCCGTGGACGACGTACGGGTCGGCCTCGACGAAGCGCTCGACCACCTCGCGCGGGGCGGTCCACACCAGCAGCGCGCGGTCGTACGGGTCGGGCAGGGCGCCGGCCAGCAGCAGCTCACCACGCCCGTGCGCGGCCCGGGCGAGGGCCAGGTGGTCCTCCCGCAGCGCCGCGCGGCGCTCCAGGTAGTCGTCGGCCAGCGTGTACTCCAGGAGCAGGTGCACGCCGCCACTGTCGCAGAGGAGGGACTCAGCGCAGACCGGTGGTCAGCCGCACCGTGACGCCGTCGGGGCCGGTCCTGATGTCGACGTGGTCGCACAGCTGGCGGGCGAGCCACAGGCCCATGCCGCCGCGGGAGAGGTCCTCGCCGTGGGCGGGGCCGTAGCCGGCGAACGGGTCGGTCAGCCCCGGCCCGGAGTCGCTGACCGTGCAGACGACCCGCTCGGCCGACGTCCACAGCCGCAGGCCCACCGGCGGCCCGCCGTGCCGGAACGCGTTGGAGGTCATCTCGTCGACCGCGAGCAGGAAGTCCTCGACGACCTCGCGCGGGCCCCTGACGGCGGCGAGCTCGCTGGCCACGGCGTGCCGCAGCGCGATGGGGTCGGCGACGTCGTCCACGGCCAGCCGGGGGCGGGTGGCCTGCAGCGGCTCCAGGGGTTCCGGCAGCCTGCGCAGGTACTCGGTCGGGTCGACGAAGCGGGGGTTGGCCGTGCGCGTGCGGCCGGCGACGACGGTCGGGTGGGTGCGGGCCACCGACTCGAGCACCTGGTCGGGCAGCCGCGTCGTGTCGAACACGCACAGGCCCCACAGCGGCCAGGCGGCGAGTGCGTCGTTGAGCACCGCCTCGTAGCGCTGCCACTCCAGCCACTCGCGCTCGGTGCGGCCGAAGTCGGTCTCACCGACCACCCGGACGCGGGCCACCCCGGTGGCGGCGAGCTCGTCGGCCAGCCGCCGGAACACGGTGACCGCGGCCGGGGTGCGCCGGGCGTAGGCGTCACCCCGCTCGAGCACGCGGACCCGCTCGTCGCCGTCCACGGCCGCACGCACGAGGTCCGCGGTGGTGGCGGAGGCGGTCACGACGACGGCGTCCCCGGCGGCCAGGCCCTCCCGGACGAAGGGGATCGTCGCGGCGGCCAGCTCGTCGGTGGAGGAGAAGAACAGCGCGTCGTGGACGAACCGCGACCCAGGGACCACACCGGGGGTGTCCGGGAACGCCGTGTCCACCGATGGTCCTCCCGAGTTCGCCGGGCATCCGGCTGTGCGCTACCACTCCACGCTAGCCAGTGCGGAGGGGGTCCTGCCGGATGACGCCGTGCGACGTCACCCACGCCGGGCGTGCCCGGGGGCCCCCGGCCGTCGGCCACCGGGTCTCCCGGCGCGGGTCGCCGCCGCCGGGTGCACGATGGCCCCGTGCCCGGGACCGCGGGATACGTCGCGCTCGGCGACTCCATCTCGATCGACGACTACTCCGGCGGCCCCGGTCGCGGCGGGGCCAGCCTGCTGTCCGCCAACCGGGACGACGACTTCCCGGAGTGGCGCGGGCGCGACCTGCGCAGCACCTCGCCCGGGACGACGTTCACGCTCCTGGCGACCGACGGCGCGACGACCCGCACGCTCCTGGACGGGCAGCTGCCCCGGCTCATGGCCCTCGGGGAGCGGCCCGGGCTGGTCACGGTGACGATCGGCGGGAACGACCTCCTGGGCGCCTACGGGGACACCCGAGCCGCCCGTGCGGTCGTCTCCCGCGTGGCGGCGGCCCTCGACCGGGCGCTGGCCGTGGTCGGCGCCGTCCTGGCTCCCGGTGGCCGGGTCGTCGTCGGCACGGTCTACGACCCCAGCGACGGCACCGGCGACGCGGAGCGGCTCGGCCTGCCGCCCTGGCCGGACGCGGTCGCGCTGATCGCGGAGCTGAACGACGCGCTGCGCCGGACCGCCGCGCGACACGGTGCCGCGGTGGCCGAGATCGCCGAGCACTTCCGCGGCCACGGGCTCGCGGCCGGCGACCCCCGGCGGCCCGAGGCCAGACCGGAGCAGCGGGACCTGTGGTACTGCTCCCTCATCGAGCCCAACGCCTGGGGTGCCGGCGGCGTCCGCGCGGCCTTCTGGGCGGCGCTGCACGGCGGCGGCTGACGGTGGACGTCCCGGACCGCGCTGCCGTGTGGACGCGCCGACGCCTGCTCACCGCCGCCGGGGCGCTCGCCGGCGCGGGTGCCCTCGCCGGCTGCGGCGGGTCGCTGCCGGGGGCCACCGGCAGCACGCGGGCCGCGCGGCTCACCGCCCGCCCGCAGCCGGACCCGGCCGCCGTACCGCTCGCCCCGGGGACCCAGCCGCTGGACCTGGACGTCGAGCGGCCGCCGCTGCTGGGCGTGCCGCCCGGCCTCGCCGGAGGCGCGGCGCCGCTGGTGGTCGCCCTGCACGGCGCCGGTGGCGACGCCGCGGCCGGCCTGGGGGTCCTCGGCGACCTGGCCGACGAGGCCGGCCTGCTCGTGCTCGCACCGGCCTCCCGGGGGACGACGTGGGACGCGGTGACCGGCCGCCCCGACCGGGACGCCGCCGTGCTGGACGAGGCCCTGACCCGGGTGTTCGCGACCGTGCTCGTCGACCCCGCGCGGATCGCCGTGGCCGGGTTCTCCGACGGCGCCTCGTACGCGCTGGGCCTGGGACTGGCCAACGGGGACCTGTTCGGTCGGGTGGTCGCCTTCTCCCCGGGCTTCGTCGCCGGGTCGTCGCGGGAGGGGCGCCCGGCGGTGTTCGTGTCGCACGGCGACGCCGACGACGTCCTGCCCGTCGAGCGGACCAGCCGGCGCATCGTGCCGGCTCTCCGCGACGACGGCTACGACGTCACCTACCGCGAGTTCGCCGGAGGGCACGCGGTCCCGCCGGAGGCGGCCGGGGAGGCCGTGGACCGGCTCGCGGGGTGACGCCGCTCCAGGGCGCGCAGACGCTCCGACGGGCGTAGCGTCCGCAGCCACCCAGTTCCGGGAGGACGAGTTCCGGAGGAGCCGATGGCCCTTCTGCGCCGGATCGGTGCGGCCCGCAGCGTGCTCGGCGCGGCCGCCGGGCTGGCCGGTGCCGGGGTCGTGGCCGGAGCCGGCGTCACCGTCGGTCTGGTGGGCGGCACCGCCGGCCTCGTGGGGGGAGCCGCCCGCGGCTCGCTGTCGTTGGCCCATGCGGCCGCCGTCACCGGGACCCGCGCCGTCGGCACCCTGGTCACCGGCGCCGACCCGCTGCCGGACGGGCGGCTGCACGACCTGGTGGACGCCGTCCGCGGGATGGTCGAGCCGCCGCCGGCGCGGCACACCCGCCGGGTCTGGGCCGACCGCGGCCGGGTGCAGGTCGAGCTGTGCGCCCCGGCCGCGGAGGAGGCCCCGGAGGTCCGCCACGCGCTGCGCCGGCACCTCGAGCGGCTGGAGGGCGTGGAGTGGGCGGCGGTCAACGACGTCGTCGGCCGGGTCCTCGTCGCCTTCGACGAGCGGCGGGTCACCGCCGCGGACCTCGTCGGCACGGTCGCCGCCGTGGAGCGGGCCCGCGGCGGGACGGCGCTGTCCCCGGACCAGCCCGACCACCCCGCCGACCTCGAGCCGCTGCTGGCCGCCCTCGTCGCCGCGTCGATCGACCTGGCCGCCGTCGGCGTGGCCGTCGCCGCCCGGGCGCTGCCGGTCCCCGCGCTCACCCGGCACGCCACCCTCGCCGTCGCGCTCCTGGACTCCCAGACCCGCCTCCGGGAGGCGCTGGCCGCCCGCGTCGGCCCGGTCGGCGCCGACCTGGTGATCACCGGGCTCAGCGCGCTGCTGCACGCGCTCACCCAGAGCCCCACGGTGCCCGCGCTCAACGCCGCCGCCGCGCTGCAGGAGGCCGTCGAGGTGCGGGCCCGCCGGCAGGTGTGGCGACGCCGGGAGTGGGAGCTGTGCCGGCCCGAGCCGGACGACGCCGCGGAACCGCTGACCCCGCCCGGCGACCGGCCGTGCCCGCTGCCGCCCGGCCCGGTCGAGACGCACAGCGCGCGGCTGGCGCCGATCGAGCTGGCCGCGGCGCTCGGCCTGCTCGCGCTCACCGGCCGCCCCGGCCGCTCGGCGGACCTGATGAAGGTGCTGACCCCGAAGGCCGCCGTCCTCGGACGGGAGGCGTTCGCCGCGACGCTGGACCTGCTGCTGTGCCGCCGCGACGTGCTGCCGATGGACGGTTCGGCCTACCGGCGCCTGGACCGGGTGGACGCCGTCGTGGTCGACGGCGACGCGCTGTGCACCGGCCCACCGGTGGTCCTGGAGGCCACCGCCACGGCCGAGGGGTGGGACGACGCCCGCGTCTGGTCGGCCGCCGCGCGGCTCGTCGGCGCGCTGGAGGGGGACGAGCCGGACGGCGGCGTGCGGCTCGGGCCGCCACGCGAGGACGCGGGGGCGCAGGTGCGGGCGGTGTACGAGGGCCGCCGCCGCGTGGGCACGGTGACCGTCGCCCGCGAGCTGGACCCGCACGCCGAGGCGCTGCTCGTCACCGCCGCCGCGGCCGGCACCCGCCTGGTGCTCAGCGCGCACGCCGGCACCCGCGAGGTGGCCGCGGCCGCCGACGAGGTCGCCCCCGCTGACGAGCCGCTGGTGGAGACCGTGCGCCGGCTGCAGGCCGAGGGGCACGGCGTCCTGGTGGTCAGCGAGGCCGACGGCCCGGCGCTGCTGGCGGCCGACGTCGGCGTCGCCCCGGTCCGCCCCGGCCGCGCGCCGGCGTGGGGCGCCGACCTGGTCACCCGGCCCGGGCCGGCCGACGCGTGCCGGGTGGTCGCGGCGACGGCGGTCGCCCGCACGGTGAGCCGGCGCTCGGTGCAGGCGGCGCTCACCGGCAACGTCCTCGGCGGGCTGCTCGCCGCCGTCGGCAGCGAACGGTACGGGCAGCGGAAGGCCACCACGCCCGGCAAGACCGCCACGACGGCGGCGATGCTGGGCGGCACGTGGGCCGCCGTCCGGGCCGCCGGACGCCCGATCCCGCCACCGACGGTGCACACGCCCTGGCACGCGCTGGACCCCGACGAGGTGCTGCGCCGGCTGGCCGAGCTGCCGGGGGACGGCGCCCGCCCGCACCGGCTGCACCGCATCCGGGGGTTCCCCCTCGTCCGCGGACCGGCCCGGCTGGGCCGCACCGTCGCCGCCGAGCTCGCCGACCCGCTGACCCCCGTCCTCGGCACCGGCGCGGCCGCGACCGCGATGCTCGGCGAGGCCACCGACGCGGTGCTCGTCGGCAGCGTGACGGTCGCCAACGCGCTGGTCGGCGGGCTGCAGCGGTTCCGGGCGGAGACCGCGCTGGAGTCGCTGCTGCTCGAGCAGGACGTCGTCGTCCGCCGGGAGACCGACGGCGGCCGGGAGGACGTGCCCGGCAGCGCGCTGCGGGCCGGCGACGTCGTGCTGGTCGAGCCGGGTGACGTGCTGGCCTGCGACGCCCGGCTGCTGGAGGCCGTCGACCTCGAGGTGGACGAGTCGAACCTGACGGGGGAGTCGCTGTCGGTGGGCAAGTCGGTGCCGGCCACGCCGGGCGCCGAGGTCGCCGACCGCAGCTGCGTGCTCTTCGACGGCACGACCGTGGTCGCCGGGCGCGGCCGGGCCGTGGTCGTCGCGGTGGGGGACGCCACCCAGGCCGGGCGGGCCGCCCGGGCGGCCGGTGGCGCGGCGCCCCCGGCCGGCGTCCAGGCGCGGCTGGGCGAGCTGACCCGCGCGGTGCTGCCGCTGACCCTGGCCGGCGGCGCGGCGGTCACCGCCCTCGGCGTGCTGTGGCGCCGCCCGCTGCGGGACGCCGTCCGGGACGGCGTGGCGGTCGCCGTGGCCGCGGTGCCCGAGGGGCTGCCGCTGGTCGCCACCGTGGCCCAGCAGGCCGCAGCGCGGCGGCTGTCCCGGCGGGGTGCGGTCGTCCGCAGCGCCCGGGTGCTCGAGGCCCTCGGCCGGGTCGACACCGTCTGCTTCGACAAGACCGGCACGCTGACGGAGAACCGGCTCCGGGTGGCCCGCCTGGTGCCGCTGGACGGCGACCTCGACGACGACGGGCTGCTGGCGCTGGCCGCGGCCGGCGTCGGCACCGGCGACGACCAGGCCCACGAGACCGACCGGGCCGTCGTGGAGGCGGCCGGCGAGGTCGACGGGGACGCCGAGCTGAGCCTGCCGTTCGCCACCGGGCGCGGCTTCTCCGCCGCGGTGCGCGACGGCCGGCTGGTGGTCAAGGGCGCGCCCGAGGTGGTCGCCGCCCGCTGCCGGGACGCCGGGGACCTCCCCGGGCGGGTGCAGGAGCTGGCCGCCGAGGGGCTGCGGGTGCTGGCCGTCGCCGACCGGGCGCACGACGGGTCCGAGGACCTGGAGGAGGCCGCGTTCGACCTCACGCTGCGCGGGCTGGTCGGGCTGGCCGACACGGTGCGGGACTCCTCGGTCGCCGCGGTCGAGCAGCTGCGGGCCGCCGGCGTCCGGGTGCTCGTGGCCACCGGCGACCACCCGGGGACCGCCCGCGCCATCGCCGCGCAGGCCGGCGTCCCCGGCGCCGACCGGGTGGTGACCGGTGCGGAGTTCGCCCGCGCCTCGGACGCCGAGCGGGCCCGCATGGTGCGCGAGACCGCGGTGTTCGCCCGGCTGTCGCCGGAGCAGAAGGTGTCCCTGGTCGCCGCGCTGCGCCGGGCCGGGGCGACCCTCGCGATGACCGGGGACGGCGTGAACGACGCCGCGGCGATCCGGCTGGCCGACGTCGGCGTGGGCGTGTCGGGCGCCGAGTCGCCCGCCGCCCGCGCCGCGGCCGACCTGGTGCTCACCGACCTGGACCTGACCCGGCTGGTGGACGCCATCGCCGAGGGCCGGGCGATGTGGGCGCGGGTGCAGGACGCCGTCTCGATCCTGGTCGGCGGCAACGCCGGCGAGGTGTCCTTCACCGTGCTCGGCACCGCGTTCGGCGGGCGGGCACCGATCGGCACCCGGCAGCTGCTGCTGGTCAACCTGCTCACCGACATGTTCCCCGCGCTCGCGGTCGCGGTGGCCGCGCCAGGTCCCGTACCCACCCGCCCCGCGGCCGGCTCGGACGACGGTCCGCTGGCCGGTCACCCGCTGGCCGCGGTGCTCGCGGCCGGGCCCCGGCGGGGCTTCGCGGGCGAGGTGCGGCGGATGGTGCTCGTCCGCGGGGCGGCCACCACCGCCGGGGCGACCGCCGCCTGGGCCACCGGGCGGCTCACCGGGTTCCGGGGCCGGGCCGGGACGATGGGGCTGGCCGCGCTGATCACCACCCAGCTGGGGCAGACCGCGTGGGCCGGCCGGCGCAGTCCGCTGGTGCTGGTCACCGCCGCCGGCTCGCTCGCCGTCCTCGCGGCCGTCGTCCAGACCCCGGGGCTCAGCCGCTTCTTCGGTTGCACGCCGCTGGACCCCCTCGCCTGGCTGGTCGTCCTGGCCTGCGCCGCGGCCGGCACGGCCGGGGCCGAGGTCGTGCCGGTGCTGGTGGCGCGGCTGCGCGAGGCGCCGGCCGCTCAGCCCGCGTAGCGGGCGGCGAACGCGCCCGGCGTCATCCCGGTGACCCGGGAGAAGTCGCGGGAGAAGTGCGGCTGGTCGGCGTACCCGAGCTGTGCTGCGACCTCGGCGAGGGTCGTGCCGCGCCCGCGCAGCCGCTCGGCGGCCTCCTGCAGCCGGCGGCGCTGGATCAGCCACTTCGGCGTCAGCCCGAGCCGGCGGCGCACCAGCCGCTGCAGCGCCCGCTCGGACAGGCCGAACGCCGCGCACACCTGGGCCACCCGGACCACCTCGCGGTCGTTCTCGACGAAGGCCACCACGCGGTTGACCAGCTCGCCCTCGGCGTCGACGGGCAGCAGCGGCCGCAGCGCGTCGCCGTAGGCGTCCATCGCCAGCCGGTGCGCCGCCGGGGACGTCGGGTCGGCGGCCATCGCCGTCCGCACCCGCGTGGTCAGCCGCTCGCCCTCGGCGCCGAGCACGTCGGCCAGCGGCACGTGCCGGTCGGTGTAGGAGGCCACGGACCCGCGGGCGACGAGTGCGCCGGCGGCCGGGGCACACATGACCCCGACCGCCCAGCCGTCCCCGGTCAGCGTGGTCGTCGACAGGCCGGACACGACGCCGTAGAAGCGGGCGTAGTCGCCGGACACGACGAGCAGCGTGACCGGGTACTGCAGCACCTGCTGCGGCGCTTCCGCACCCGGCGGCACCGACCAGACCGGGATCCAGAACCGCTCCAGCAGGCCGGCGAACTCCGGCGGTGCCTCGTACCGGTGCATGACGTGCGAGGCGTCCCCGGGGGAGCGGAGGTGCGCCCGCTCGACGTGGTCCAGGGCGCGCGGGGCGGTGTCGGGTTCCATCAAGACCCCACCCTGCCCGGCTCCCTACCGTCCCGGCCATGACGACACCCATCGCCACCGCCTACGCCGCCGCCGACCGGCCGCTCACCGCCGTCCTGGACGCCGTCCCGCCGGAGGCGTGGGACCGGCCGTCGACCTGTGCGGGGTGGACCGTGCGCGACGTGGTCCGGCACCTGGTGCAGACCCAGCGGGAGTTCCTCACCGGGCGCGGTGTGGACCTGGGGGAGGAGCCGGACCTCGACGCCGACCCGGCGGCGGCCTGGCGGGCCCACGCCCGGCGGGTCGCGGCGGCGGTCGCCGACGAGGCGGTCGCGGACCGGCCGTACGACGGGTACTTCGGGCCGACCACGGTCGGCGCGAGCCTCGAGCAGTTCTACGTGTGGGACATGCTCGTGCACCGTTGGGACGTCGCCCGGTCGGTCGGCGCCGATGGCGGCCTCACCGCCGCCGAGCTGGACCGCGTCGAGTCCGGGGCGGACGGCTTCGGCGACGCCCTCCACATGGACGGCATCTGCGGGCCCGCCGTCGAGCCGCCGGCCGGC
>DASQNB010000675.1:0-2519 GCA_035645175.1 Geodermatophilus sp. | reverse complement strand
TCGTCGACGAGGGCGCGCTCGATCTGCTCCAGCAGTCGCTGCTCGTGCTCGGAGAGCGGCACGTCGACCTCCACGTGGGCCAAAGCCAAGAACCCGACGGCGGTGCCCGCCGTCGGTGACACCGAGGATACGAGCCCTCCGCAGGGTGCGAAAGGCGAGCCGCGCCCGGCTCGCCGCGATCACCCCGGCGGGTGGCCCACGGCCTCGGCGGGGAGACGAACGGGGTCCCGCCGGAGTTCCCGCCACCGGATCGGGGCGACCGGCGGAGCGCAGCGTGCCGCCGGGGACGCGGGTCGTCACCGGGCCCGCTACCCGTCGCGGTGCAGCAGCGTCGCCGGGCGGACCGCACCGGCACCGAACCGGCGGGCGGCCCGGTCGGCGGCCAGCTCGGCCTCGCGGCGGCCGTGCTCACGGGCACCCAGCTCCAGCTGCCGCGGCGTCGACCCGGCCGGCACCAGGCGCTCGGCCCGGACGCCGACCAGCCGGATCCGGGCGCGGTCCAGGCCGAGGGCGTCGAAGAGCGCGCGGGCGGTGTCGTAGAGCTCCTGCCCGACGTCGGTGGGGACGTCGAGGGTGCGGCTGCGGGTGATCGTGGCGAAGTCGGCGAAGCGGACCTTGACCGTGACCGTGCGGGCCAGCCAGCCGCCCGAGCGCAGCCGGCCCGCCGTCCGCTCGGACAGCCGCAGCAGCTCCCGGTGGATGACGGCCGGGTCGTCGACGTCGGTGCCGAAGGTCTCCTCGTGCCCGGTCGACCTCTCCGGCTCGTCGGGCACCACCCGGCGCGGGTCGCGGCCCCAGGACAGCTCGTGCAGGTGCGCCCCGGCCGCCGGGCCGACCGCCCGCTGCAGCGTGCGCACCGGCACGTGCGCCAGGTCGCCGACGGTGCGCAGCCCCAGCCGCAGCAGCACCTCCTCGGTCTTCGCGCCCACCCCCCACAGCGCGCCGACCGGCAGCGGGTGCAGGAACGCCATGACCTCGGCCGGCCGGACGACCAGCAGCCCGTCGGGCTTGGCGGCGGTGGAGGCGAGCTTGGCCACGAACTTGGTGCCGGCCACCCCCACCGAGCAGGTGATCCCCTGCTCGTCGAAGACGCGGGCGCGCAGGTACTCCCCGATCTCGGCGGCGTCGCCCAGCCGCCGTCCGCTGCCCGCGACGTCGAGGAATGCCTCGTCCAGGCTCAGCGGCTCCACCAGTGGTGTGATCGAGCGGAACAGCGCCATGACCGAGCGGGACACCTCGGCGTAGAGCGCCATGTCCCCCGGCAGCACCGTCGCCGTCGGGCACAGCCGCAGCGCCCGGGACGTCGGCATCGCCGCGTGCACGCCGTAGCGGCGCGCCTCGTAGGTGGCCGAGGTGACCACCCCGCGGTTGCCGGCCCCGCCGACGATCACCGGCGTCCCGGCCAGCTCCGGCCGGCGGCGCACCTCGACGCTGGCGAAGAACGCGTCCATGTCGACGTGCAGCACGGTGCAGCCCGCGGCACGGGACGGCGGCATCCCACCTCCTCTCGAACGGGTGTTCGACCGAACAGGAGGACGCTAACGCCCACGACACCGCTCCGGCACCTCGACGCCGTGCCGTGACCGAGACGTTGCCCACCGGCCGTCGTCGCTGGTCGCGGCGGGTGTGTGAGAGCACGATGGGCGAGGTACAGCACCCCCGGAGGGCCGCCGGCCGGCGGCCCTCGACCGACGTGATCGGAGACCCCATGGCTCTCGACGACGACGACATGACCAGCACCGAGGGCCACGGCCCGGCCGACGGCGGTGCCGCCGGTGGCGGTTCCGACGGCGGCGCGGACGGCGGTGCCGACAGCGGCGCCGGCCACGGCCCGGCCGACGGTGGTGCCGCCGGTGGCGGGTCGGACGGCGGCGCCGACGGGGGCGCGGACGGTGGTGCGGACGGTGGTGCCGACGGCGGCGCGGACGGTGGCGCGGGCCACGGCCCCGCTGACGGTGGTGCCGCCGGTGGCGGATCGGACGGCGGCGCCGACGGGGGTGCCGACGGCGGCGCGGACGGTTCCGCCTGACCGAGGACCACACCGCGCAGGGCCGGCCGGACTCCCGGCCGGCCCTGCGTCGGTGCACCGCCCTCGACCCGCGGGTCTTCGCCGAGGAGTACTGGGCCCGCCGGCCGTTGCTCACGCGTGCCGAGGAGACCGGCGGCTCCTTCGCCGACCTGCTCGACCTCGCCGCGGTCGACGAGATGCTGTCCCGCCGTGGGTTGCGCACCCCGTTCCTGCGGATCGCCAAGGACGGCGCGGTCGTCGACCCCAAGCGCTTCACCACCTCGGGCGGCGCCGGCGCGGAGGTCGCCGACCAGGTCTCCTCCGACGCGGTGCTGCGGCTGTTCGCCGACGGCAGCACCGTCGTCCTGCAGGGCCTGCACCGGCTGTGGCCGCCGCTGATCGAGTTCGCCGACCAGCTGGCCGCCGACCTCGGCCACCCGACGCAGGTCAACGCGTACGTCACCCCGCCGTCCTCGCGCGGGTTCTCCCCGCACTACGACGTCCACGACGT
>DASQNB010000674.1:0-8462 GCA_035645175.1 Geodermatophilus sp. | reverse complement strand
CCGGCCCACCGGGCAGCGGCCGGACCACGGCGCTGGAGTCCTGCGCCCGCCACCTCGCGGCCGCCGGTGTCGCGGTCCTGCGGGTCGTGCGGGGCACGCCGCCGACGGAGGCCGAGCCGGGGCAACTCCGGCTGGACGCCGAGGACGTCGACGGCTGGCAGGCGTGGCTCACCGGGCTGCACGGCGCCCCCGGTGCGGTGGTCGTCGACGACTCAGCCGTCCTGGCCGACTCCGCGGTGCTCGGCGCGCTGACCGCGGTCGAGACGGTGCCGGACGTCGTCCTGGTCGTGGCCGGGACGGCCGCGGAGCTGTCGGCGGCCTACCGGGGGCCGGTCCCGGCGCTGCGGCGGCGGCGCAGCGGCCTGCTGCTGTCACCGGCGCCAGGGGACGCCGACCTGCTGGGCATCCGGCTCCCGCGCACGCCGGTCCCCTCCCGCCCGGGGTCGGGCTGGCTGGTGGTGGCCGGCACCGCGCAGCGGGTGCAGGTGGCCCGCCGCGAGCCGCCCGCGGCAGCGCCGGTCGGGACACCCGCGAGCTGCGGTGCGGCCTGGTGACCGGCCGCACCGCACAGCGCTCAGAGCAGTTCGAGCAGCGTCCCGATCTCCTGCGTGGCGTACCAGGCGAGCTCGTGGCCCTCCGCCTGGTCGACGACGAACTGGGCGTCCTCGCTGCCGAGGTCGGCCTCCAGGACGACGTTCACCGCGGCGCGGACGTCGTCCTCGGCCTCGGCACCGTCGACGTGCGCGCTGGCGACGTCGGCCAGGGCGAGGTCCCCGCTGATGCGGACGGCACCGCGGTCGGCGTCCGGGTCCTCGACCTCGGCGACCGCGGCGTCGGGGACGTCGGCGGCCAGCACGACCCGGCGGCGGGCCGCCGTGGGGTCGACGTCGACCAGCCGGAGGCTGGCCCGCGCGGCGGCCAGGAGGGCGGCGTACTCCAGCTCCTCCTCGTCGGCCCCCGCGTCACTGAGGGCGTAGAACTCGCGGACCCGCGGGGTGACCGCGAAGGCGGTGAGCGGCCCGGTGAGACGCCCGTCGTCCACGAGGGCCCGCAGGACGTTCGTCGTGGCGGGCAGGTAGACACGCACCGGGGGAGCTCCTTCGTCCGGGGGGAACGCCCGACGGTATCCCGGTGGCCGGAGCGCCCTCCCCGGCGCGGGTCAGCCGGCGGTCTCGACCAGGTCGGCGAGCTCCTGCTCGATCAGGTCGGCGAGCACGTCGACGTCACCGACGCCGTCGCGGTCGGCGTTCAGGCCGAAGAAGACGCAGCCGTCGTAGCTGGTGATGCCCACCGACAGCCCCTGGCCCGGTGCCAGCGGGACCACGGGGAAGACCTCCAGCATCCGGGCGCCCGCGGCGTAGAGGGGCACCTGCGGGCCGGGCACGTTGGTGACCACCAGGTTGGCCATCCGGCGGGACAGCCCGCGCGCCGCGCGGGCACCCAGGGCGTGCAGCGTCGGCGGGGCGAACCCGGTGAGCGCGATGAGCGTGTCCGCACCGACCGACCGGCTGTGCTGGCTGACCCCGCGCATCGCGTAGTTCAGCCGCGCCAGGCGGACCCGCGGGTTGGGCTCGCCGACCGGGAGGTCCACCAGGTAGCTCGACACCCGGTTGCCCGGGGCCGCCTCCTCCTCCCCCTGCACCGACACGGGCACCAGGGCCCGCACGGAGGTCGAGCCGAGGACCGCCTGGCCCCGCGACAGCAGCCAGTCCCGCAGCGCCCCGGTCACCACGGTCAGCAGCACGTCGTTGACCGTTCCGCCGTGCGCCTTGCGGACCCGCTTGACGTCGTCGAGCTCGGCCCGCGCCACCGCCACCCGGCGCTGGCTGCCGCTGCTCGCCTTCAGGAGGCTGTGCGGCGCCGGGAACAGCGCCGACCGCGCCGCCCGCACCGCCCCGCCGGCCGCGCCGGTCAGGCGTGCGCGGGTGGCCCGCACGTCGGTGACGGCGTGCCGCGCGGTCTCCACGACCGCCGACGGGCGCTGCACGTACTCGCCCACGGCCTCGCCGACCAGCTGCAGGGCTCCGGGCAGCGGGCGGGGCCGCCACTCCTCGGGCTCGGGGACGGACGCGTCCGGGGAGTCGTCCAGCAGCACCTGGCCGATGTCGACCGTGCCCAGCCCGTCGACCAGCGCCGGGTGGGTCTTGGTGATGACCGCGACCCGGCCCTCGGGCAGACCCTCCACGAGGTAGACCTCCCACAGCGGGCGGCCCCGGTCCAGCGGTCGGGCGACCACCCGGGAGACGAGGTCCAGCAGCTGGGCCTGCGTCCCCGGCCGCGGCACCGCGGAGCGGCGGACGTGGTACTCGACGTCGAAGTCCGGGTCGTCGGCCCACACCGGGTTGGCCAGGTGCCCGGGCACCTCGAGGACGCGCTGGCGGTAGCGCGGCACGAGCGGGAGGCGGGCCTCGACCAGGGCGGCGATCGCGTCCAGCCCGCCCGCCGGCGGCTCGAGCACCAGCACGCCGGCCACGTGCATCGGGGTGTCGGGCTCCTCCAGGTAGAGGAACGACGCGTCCAGGGTGGTCAGGCGCTCCACCGTCGGTCTCCTCGCTGTCGGGGTGCCCACGCTACGTCGCGGCGCCTCCCGCGGGCACCCCCGGCGGGGGTGGTGCTCCGAGCTCAGCCGGCGCGGCGCCGCAGTCGCGGGCGCGCCCGTCCGGCGGCAGGGACCGGCACGCCGGTGAGCGCGGCCGCCATCGACCGCAGTCCCTCCCGCAGCGGCGAGGCCGGCGCCACCTCGGCCAGTGTGCGTCCCTCGGCCAGTGCCGCGTCGGTGGCGCGTCGGTCGGCGGGGAGGAAGAAGCCCACCTCGCGGGCGGCGAAGCGCTCCAGCGCCTCGCCGATCTCGCGCCGGGGATCGCCGGGGACGGGGCCGCGCCGGACCTGGTTGACGACCACGACCGGCTCGACGTCCGGGAGCACGTCGCGCAGCTCGCCCAGCGCGCGGATGCTGCGCTGCAGCGCCACGGGGTCGGCGCCGCTGACGCACAGCACGGTGTCCGCCGCCTCGAGGACGGTGAGCGTGACGCCGTTGCGCCGCGGTGCCGCGGTGTCGAAGGACAGCTCCTCGTCCTCCTCGAGGCTGAAGGCGCAGTCGACCACGGTGAGGTCGACGCTGCGGCGCACCTCGTCGAGGACGGCGGCCACGGCGTGCGGCCGCAGCTCCGGCCAGCGGTCCGCGCGCGCCAGCCCGGTGAGGACGCCCAGCCGCGGGCGCACCGCCCAGACCAGCCGGCCGAGCGCCGCCTCGTCCAGGGTGCCGGCGGCCGCCTGCCGCGCCGCGCCGGCCAGTCCGGGCGACTCGTCGAGCAGGCCGAGCACCTGGGCGACCACACCGCCGTAGACGTCGGCGTCCACGAGGAGGGTCGGCACGTCGAGCCGGGCGGCCTCGTCGGCCAGCCCCACGGCCACGGTGGTGCGGCCCGGCGCGCCGGTCGGGCCCCACACCGCGACCACGCGGCCGCGACCGGCCGACCGCTCCGGCGCCGGTGCCGGCAGGCCGTGCGCGGGCAGCGCGGCCCGCGGGTCGGCGATGTCCCGGCCGGCCGGCGGCCCACCGGCCACCGCCTCGCGCAGCGCCCGGGCGATCGCCTCCGGCTCGGCGTCGGCGGGCAGCACCCGTCCGATCCCCAGCCCCCGCAGCCGGTCGGCGGCGGTCTCGTCGCCCGGGTCCACCAGGCCGACGACGGCCACCCCGGCCGCCGACAGCCGGGCGACCGCGTCCCCGTCGAGACGGCGCAGGTCCGCCGACAGGAGCGCGGCCTGCGCCGTCCCGGTGGCCGCGGCGGCCAGCAGCTCGGAGACGTCGACACACCGGCGGACGACGGTGACCCCGTGGTCGGCGCGGTCGAGGGCCCCGACCAGCGCGGACTCCCACCCGGCGCCGGTGACGGCGGTGAAGACCTGCACCGCCATCAGCGGGCCCCGGTCGGCGGGACGGTGGACGGCGCGGCACCCGCCGGGGCCGACGGCGCAGCGGAGGGCCTGGCCGAGGACGGCGCGGTCGTGCGCGGAGCGGCGGACGGCGCGCGCGAGGCCGGTGCGGAGGGCGCAGGCGCGGCCGATGGGGAGGACTGCGGTGAGGACGGGGCCGGCGTCCCGCTCGGGCGCGCGGACGGCGTCGCCGGGGGTGTCCCGCCCGCGACGGCGTCCACCGAGCCGTGCACCACGACCACCAGCGGCCGCCCGCCGATCGCCCCCAGCACGGCGGGCGCCCGGTCGGCGGGCACCGAGACGACGACCTGCACCGTGGTCGTCGCCGTCGACAGCACCCCCTCGGTCCGCCCGGAGATCGCCTGCACCGGCGCCGCCGCCACGACCGGGGTCACGCTCCCGTCCCCGGCGGCGGTGGCCCCGGCGGCCGGGTCGGCCACGGCGTAGACGTCGACGACCTGCCCGCGGTCCAGCCCCGGTGGCACGAAGCCGGCCTGCACGGGGAGCGCCAGCTGCACCAGCGCGGCCGGCTCCTCCAGCGCCGTCCGGGGAAGCAGCTCGCCGTCCCGCACCGCCCGGGCGAGGGTGCGGCCCTCCGGGCGGGTGCTGGTCGCCAGGTAGGCGCCGGCGACGTCGTCGAGCCGGACGTCCACGGCCACGAGGTCCCCGGCGGTGAGCACGGTGCCGGCCGCGAGGTCGCCCGCGGCCGACCAGACCGGCACCGTCGCGTCCGCGGTCGCGACCACCCGGGCGCCCAGCAGCACCGAGCCGAGCACCAGCAGGACGCCCAGGACCAGCCGGAGGTCCAGCCAGCGCGGGGGCCGGACCCGTCGTGGTGCCGACCCGGGCACGGGCGCGGCGGCGCCCGGGGCGGCAGCCGCCGGGGCGGTGGGCACGGTGCGCATGGCGCTCACAGCCAGCGGTCCCTCCATCTGCACGCACGCCGTGGACTGCCCGGACGGGCCACGGTCGGACGGTGATGATGCGGTACCGGGACCGGTGCGTGCAGTCGCTGTCCACACGTTCGGGGTTGTGGACGGCGCGCATGCCACCCGGACGGGGCTGCCAGACTGTCCGGGACCGGACGGAGACCTGATGCCCACACCGCGGTTCCTGACCCTCGACGACGTCGCAGAGATCCTCAACGTCTCGTGGTCGCAGGCCTACGCGCTGGTGCGCCGCAAGGAGCTGATCGCGATCCAGATCGGCGGTCGCGGCCAGTGGCGGGTCGAGACCGACGAGCTCGAGCGCTTCATCGCCCAGAAGTACGCCGAGGCACGGGCCGGCACCGTCCCCGCCGAGCCCGCCGCCGAGGAGCAGGCCGGGCAGGACGACACGGCCTCGAGCTCCGGTGGGCGCGGCCGGGGCTGACCCCGCCCACTCCCCACTAGTCCAGACCGGGCGCCAGCGTCCGCACCACCGCGACCGCCGGCAGGGCGATCGCCCGCACACCGCGCACGGCCGTCGCCCGCCGCGGCTGGTCGGCTGCGTGCTCGGCCAGCTCGACGTGGTCGGCACCGACGCCGTCCACGGTGCCGACGTAGGCCGACCCGTCGTCCAGGACGACCTGCACGACGCTCCGGTCGCGGGCCAGTCCGCGCACCGCCCGCCGCAGGTCCAGCCGCACGCGCACCGGACCGCGCTCCCCGGGCGCGGCCGTGGCCCGCCCCAGCCCGGCGACCGTCCGCACCGTCGACGTCGCCACGAGCACCTCCCGGCCGCCGTCGTCGGTCAGCAGCAGCCAGTCGGCCCCCACGTCGACGAGGACGCCGGTCACGTCACCGGCGCCGCGGCAGCGCAGGGCCAGCGGCCGGCCGAGGGCGCCGGCCAGCCGGTCCACCAGCCGGACCGCCCCCGTCTCCACCCGGCGGCGGGACGCGTCCTCCGCGCGTTCGGCCGCGGCCTCGGCCGCGTCGAACTCCGCCTGCAGGTCGGCGAAGAGCCGTTGCCACCGCATCCGCCACCTCCTCGGTTCCACCGTAGTCGACGCCATCCCTTGCGTTTGCGTGCATTTGCTTGCTTTAGTCACGCGGCACGTCGAGCACTCGAGGAGGAGACATGTCCATCCGGCGTCTGCTGGGGACGGCGGCGGCGATGGCCGCTGCCGCCGTCGGCCTGCGTGCGGGCACCCCGGACCTCTCGGCGGTCACCGCCGCCGGGCCGGACCTGCAGCGCGCGGTCGACACCGCCGGTGCCGACACGGTCCTGCTCGCCGCGGTCGCGGTCCTGGCCTGGGCCGTCTGGCTGTGGGGCGCCCTGGGCCTGACCCTGACGGCGCTCTCCGCACTCCCCGGGGCCGCCGGTGCACTGGCGCGGGCGCTCACCCGGTGCGTGCTGCCCGCCGGCGCCCGGCGCGCGGCAGCCCTCGCCCTCGGCGTCGGACTGGTGGCCGGGGGCCCGGTGCTGGCGGGGTGCACCACGCCAGCGGGCGCACTCCCCCAGGCCGTCGCCACCGCGTCCGCGCAGGCCCCCGTCGCGGACCGGCCGACCACGCCACCTCCCGCCCCGGCGCCCGTGGCCGAGCGGCCGCCGTCGGCACCGGCCGGGACCGGCCCCGTGCCGGACTGGCCGGCCCCGGCCACCGGCGAGCACCTGCCGGCGCCCGTGCCGGACCGGCCGGCCCCCAGCACGGCCGAGCACCCGCCGGCGGCCGTGCCGGACTGGCCGGCCCCGGCGGCCGGCGAACACGTCGTGCTGCGCGGTGAGTGCCTGTGGGAGATCGCCGCCGGCGACCTCGCCCGACGGACCGGCGGCACCCCGACCGACGCCGAGGTGGCCACCGCCGTGGACGCCTGGTGGCAGGCCAACGCCGCCGTGATCGGCCCAGACCCCGACCTCCTGCTGCCGGGCCAGGTGCTGCGCCCACCCCCGGCCTCCTGACCGCGCCCACCCCCACCCCTCCACGAGCCCTCGGAGCAACCCGATGACCGCCCCCGGCACCCCCGCCCGGCCCGCTCCGGCGCAGACCGCGCCCGAGACCGGCCCGCAGCCGCTGCGCGCCGCCACGCTGCGGCTCACCGTCGTCCCGACGCCGCAACCGCCCCTGGACCCGCAGCCGGTGCTGCGCCTGGTGGTGCCGGGTGTCGCGGTCCCGCGGGTGCCGCACCGGCCGGGCCCGCGGCCGCGCCCGGAGGACCCGCCCGCGGAGTTCGTCCCGGGCTTCGAGCCGACCTGGTCGGCCCGTGCCGACCTCCCCGACCCGCGGCTCGCCGGACGGCGGCTGCTGACGCTCACCCTCGAGGCGCTGGCCGGCCGGCGGCCGCTGACCCAGGTCCAGCCGCTCACCGCGCTCGGCGTCTACGCGGCCCTCACCAGCGGTCGCCGGCCGCGGTGGTGCACGGAGGGGACGGCGCCGGTGCTGCTCGGCCCGGTGCACGTCTGCGAGCCGGTCGACGGCGTGGCCGAGGTCAGCGCGGTGGCCCGCCGCTCGGGACGGGCGCACGCCGTCGCCGCGCGACTCGAGGGCATCGACGGCCGCTGGCGCTGCACGGCCATCCAGATCGGCTGAACGGCCCCGTCCCGGGCCCGGCTGCAGGGTCCCGCCGCAGGCCCCGTCCCGTGGGCCCCCTCCTGGCGTGCCCTGAGCTCGCGAAGGGCTCGGGGAGGGGTCCCCCACCTGAGCCTGCGAAGGGTGGGAGGACGGGGGCCTTCCACGGTGGGAGGCAGGGGCGGCCCCGTCCAGGGTCCCGCCCCGAGCGTGCGAGGGGCGGGGAGGACGGGGTCCTCTTTCAGGCGCGCGAGGGCGCTCCGTGGCAGGCCTTGTACTTCCTGCCCGAGCCGCACGGGCACGGTGCGTTGCGGGCCGGTTCCTTGGTGCCGGTCACCGTTGCGGACTTGGCCGCCTTGGCCGGGCCGCTCTCCTTGGGCGAGGCGTCCAGGCTCGGCGCGGAGTAGCTGAGCTGCTCGGCGCGACGCGGCTCGTCGAGGCCCTTGACCGACAGTTCGGGGCCGGTACCCGAGGACACCGGCTGCTCGACCTCGGGCGCCACCGGGGTGACGGCCTCCGGCGCGGCGTGCCGACCGCGCCGGGCCGTCCCGGTGCGGCGGACCATCGGGGCCGGGGCGATCTGCTCTACGACCGGGGCAGGAGCCGGCTCGACCGGCGCCGGAGCCGCCTGGACGGCGGCGGGCGCCGGCTCGGCGCGCGCGGGGGCCGGCTGCGGCGCGGCAGGAGCCGACCGCGCCGGTTCGGCGGGGGTCGGCTCGACGAGGGCCGGCTCGGCGAGCGCCGGTCGGGCCGGAGGAGTGGGGGCCGGAGGAGTGGGTGCCGGAGCAGCCGGGGCGGGAGCAGCGGGGGCCGGGGCCGCCGCGGCCTGAGCGGCCTGCGCCTGCCGGGCCAGCACCCGCGCCGTCCCCTGCTGGGCCGCCGCCAGCGCCTTGGCCTCGGCCTCGGCCTGCTTGGCCTGCGCCTCGGCGTCCTGCTGTTCCTTGCTCTTGACCTCCAGGTTGAACAGGAAGCCGACCGACTCCTCCTTGATGCCGTCGAGCATCGTCATGAACATGTCGTAGCCCTCGCGCTGGTACTC
>DASQNB010000673.1:0-3995 GCA_035645175.1 Geodermatophilus sp. | reverse complement strand
CCCACCGCGACCCGGTAGCCCTCCATCGTGTGCTCGGGCACCTGCATGGCCCCGCCGCGGTGGGCGATGACGAACGGCCGGGTCAGGTCGGCGAAGTCCACGGGCGACCCTAAGGCCCTGTCCGGCACGAACGGGCGGGGTCAGCCGCGCAGCAGGTCGCCCAGTGCCCGGTCGTCGTACAGCACGGAGGAGTCGACCGGCTCCCCGTCGAGCAGGGCCGCGGGCGTGCCCTGCGGATCCTGCTCCTGGAAGACCCGGTCGACCGCGACCACCCAGGCCGCGTACCGCCCCTCCCTGACCCCGGTCACGTAGCCGGGGTCGTCCAGGCCCGCGCGCCTGCCCAGCTCGAGCAGGTCCTCGGCGGTGAAGCCGCCGCTGTGCTCGGGCGGCTGGGTCGCGAAGAGCTCCCGGCGCAGCTGGTCGAACCGGCCCGTCTCCGCGGCGAGTGCCAGTGCGTTGTCGGCGCGCACCGACTCGGGGCCGAGGAAGCACCGCATCCGGTACTCGACACCGACCGCACCGGCGGCGACCTCGCGGCGCAACAGGTCTCCCGACACCTCCTCGAACTGCCGGCAGTAGGGGCACTGCGGGTCCTCGAAGACGACGAGCCGGCGGCGGGCGCCGTCGCTGCCGACCAGAACCCCGCCGTCAGGCGTGTGGCCGGAGGGCACGGGCGTGTTCGCGGACAGGTCCATGGTGTCGTCCGTACCCGCGATCCGGATCCACTCCCACCCGCTCCGGGGAGGCCGCAGCGCGGGGACGGGCAGCGTGTCCGTCGGTCGTCCCCGCCAGGCCGTCCCCACGTCGCCGTGGACGGGGACCCGCCCGGCCGGGTTCGGCGTCCTGGTCCCTGGCCGGTCCCGGACGGCCGGGCCTTCCGGCGGGGGAGGGGGAGGACCAGACTCGCGGGTGCACGGCAGCGACGAGGAGACCCGTCCGGCCATCCACCGGGAGGCCACGATGCCCGACCACCCGATGCTCGACCGCAGCCGCTTCGTCCAGGGGCCGTTCGCGCCGGTCGCCGAGGAGGTCACGGCCTTCGACCTGCCGGTGACGGGCAGCCTCCCGACCGACCTGAACGGGCGGTACCTGCGCAACGGGCCCAACCCGCTGGGCCTGGACGACCCCGGCGCCCACTGGTTCCTCGGCCCGGGCATGGTGCACGGCGTCCGGCTGCGCGACGGCCGGGCCGAGTGGTACCGCAACCGGTGGGTCCGCTCCCGGCAGGTGGCGGAGTCCCTGGGGGAGACGTGGCCGGGGGGACCCGTGCACGCCGGCACGGACTTCGCCGCCAACACCCACGTCATCGCCCACGCCGGGCGCACGCTGGCCACCGTCGAGGCCGGCGCGCTCCCGTACGAGCTCACCGACGAGCTCGACACCGTCGGCCCGTGCGACTTCGACGGCACGCTGCCCGGCGGCTACGCCGCGCACACCAAGCTCGACCGGCGGACCGGTGACCTGCACGCCGTCGCGTACTTCTGGGGCTGGGACCACGTGCAGCACGTCGTCGTCGGCCCCGACGGCCGGGTCAGCGGTACGACCGACGTCCCCGTCGCCGACGGGCCGATGATGCACGACTTCGCCCTGACCGAGCGGTACGTGGTCCTGTTCGACCTGCCGGTCACCTTCAGCATGGCCGAGGCGTCGGCCGGCTCGCAGCTGCCCTACGCCTGGAACCCGTCGCACCAGCCCCGTGTCGGGCTGCTGCCGCGCGCGGGTGCGGTGCGAGAGGTCCGCTGGCTCGAGGTGGACCCGTGCTGGGTCTTCCACACGCTCAACGCCTACGACGACGGGGACCGGGTCGTCGTCGACATGTGCCGGTACGAGGGTGCCTACGACGTCGGGGACCTCGCCCAGCAGGGGCCGCTCACGCTGGAGCGCTGGACCATCGACCCGGCCGCCGGACGGGTGACCAGGCGGGGCCTCGACGACCGCCCGCAGGAGTTCCCGCGCGTGGACGAGCGGGTCCTCTCGCGGCCGCACCGCTACGGGTACAGCGCGGTGACCGGGGAGGTGGGGGAGGCCACCGTGCGGATGGACGGGACCTTCTCGGACGCCGCGTTCGCCGACGCACTGCTCAAGCACGACCTGTCCGCCGGAACGGTCGAGGCGCACCGCTTCCCGCGGGACGCCGCGGTCGGCGAGGCCGTGTTCGCCCCCTCGTCACCGGAGGCGGCCGAGGACGACGGCTACGTCATGGCGTTCGTGCACGACCCCGACCGCGGGGCCGCCGACCTGGTGGTCCTCGCGGCGCAGGACTTCGGGGGCGCACCCGTCGCCCGGGTCCACCTGCCCACGCGTGTCCCGCTCGGCTTCCACGGCAGCTGGATCGCCGACGGGTGAGCGGAGCCCGGCCGATCGGTCACGGCCGTTCCTCGGCGGGGCCCGGGCGGGGTCAGACGAGGACGCGGCGGCCGTGTCCGGGGTCGGCGGCCTCGGCGGCGAGCAGCATCCGCCGGGCCGGTCGGTAGCGGCCCTCGCGGAGGCTGCGCGCCTTGTCCGGGTCGACCTCGGCCAGTGCGGCGTTGCCGGCGAGGTCGTGTGCGTTGTCGGCCAGCTTGACCAGCCGGCCGAGGGGGTGGGCGGCGGAACGGCGGATCAGGCCGGACATGTAGGGCTCGCCGGGGCGCTGCGTGACCGCGTCGATCGCCTCGACGACGACCTCCGGGACGCCGAGTCCACGGAGCCGGTCGAGGTCGTACCGGCGGGCCGGGTCGGGGTGGTCGCGGGTGTCCTCGACGATGTCGTGCAGTGCACCCGCCATCTCCGCGTGCGGGCCGTGGGGGCGCAGGGCCTCGGCGACCGGCCGCAGGTGCGCGAGGTAGTGGTCACGGCCCTGCTCGTCGACCTGGCCCTCGTGCGCGTGCAGCGCGAGCAGGTGTGCGTCGGGAACGGTGAACCCCACGGCGCCGAGGCTAGGCGGTGTGCGCCGCGCGGGCTGGAGGCAGGGACCGGTGGCCGCACGTCGCCCGACCGGCGACCGGGGAGCGTGCCCGCAGGCGCACCTCGTCGCCGGGTCCTCCGGACGACGCCGTCCCCCGTGTGGATCCCGGGGCACGGGAACGACCCGCACCGGCGCTGGGGGCGGGCGCGTCCGTGACCTGGCGCGGTCCGGCCGGTGCGGCAGGATCGTCCCGGTGAGGCCCCGGGTCGGTGTCCGACGACGCCGCGGTCGTCGGGGGCCGGTGAGAGGGGCGGATCCGGGATGGCGATCAGCGAGGGCGAACTGCGGCGGCGGTGGTCCGACGGGGAGCCGTGCCACGGCCTGTGGAGCATGCTGCCCGGTGCGGTGACCGGCGAGGTCCTGGCGCGGACCGGCGCGGACTTCGTCGTCGTCGACCTGCAGCACGGCGCCATGGCCGAGGCCGAGCTGCCGGGGGTCACCGCGGCGGTCACCGCCGCGGGCGCAGTGCCGCTCGTCCGGACCCGCAGCCCGTCCTTCGCCGACGTCGGCCGCCCGCTCGACCTGGGCGCCCGCGGCGTCATCGTGCCCAACGTGCGCGATGCCGACCACGCCCGGGAGGTCGTCGCCGCCGGCCGGTACGCCCCGGCCGGCGGGCGGTCGATCGGACGGCTCTCCGGCGGCGCCGACCAGCCGCTCGTGATCGTGATGGTGGAGGCCGCGACCGCGCTGGACGACCTCGACGCCGTCCTCGCCGTGGAGGGGCTGGACGGTGTGTACGTCGGTCCGGGGGACCTCTCGCTGTCCCTGGGGCTGACCGGCGCGGATCACCGGGCGGAGCTGCGCAGCGTGCTGTCCTCGGTCATCGCCCGGGCCGACGCCGCCGGCGTGCCCGTCGGCGTCCACGCCCACAGCGGCGAGGAGGCCGCCGGCTACGCCGCCGAGGGGGCGACGATCGTCACGGTCGCCGTCGACGCCGTGTCCCTGGGCGAGGTGATGGCGCACCACCTCGGCGTCGCCCGCGACCGGGCGGGGCGGGACCAGGTGTGAGCACGTTCGACCTCGCCGTCCCGCGGCGGGTGCTGTTCGG
>DASQNB010000672.1:0-8012 GCA_035645175.1 Geodermatophilus sp. | reverse complement strand
GACCAGTGCCCGGCTGGAGAGGCTGAGCAGCGGGATCGCGAACACGAACAGCAGCGCGTAGTACGGCAGGATCACCGAGGCTGAGTCCGCGGGCACCACGGAGCCCAGGAGCAGCCCCACGGCGCCGATGATCAGCGCCCGGACCAGGAGCGCGGCCGCGTGCCCCGGCCAGGTCCGCGCGGTCGGCCGCTGACGTCGGCCGGTGGCGAACGCGACGCCGACACCGGCCAGCAGCGCGAACAGCGCCGCCGACTTGCCCGCGGCCAGCGTCCACGCCAGCGGCGTCTCCCCCTCGGCGTCGACGGCGGAGACGTTGTGGACGGCCATCATGCCGAACAGCGCGACGCCGCGGGCGGCGTCGATGCCGACCAGGCGCGTGCTCCTCCGCTGCACCGGGGTGGTGCTCGACGGGGTGCCCGAGACGTCCCCCGGCTGCGCCGGTGCGCAGGCGTGCGCGAGGTCCGAGACGCCCGCCGGGGTACCCCCCGGCGCCGTCGGTGCGCCGGCGGTCATCGCCGACCCACCGCGGTCGCACCGGCCGGGACCCGGCGGCGGCTGCGCGCCGGCTGTGCCGTCGGCGCCCGCCCGACCTTCTGGGCCGGGATGCCGCACCAGGTGGTCTCCCGGGGCAGCACCTCGCCCTTCATCGCGAGGGACAGCGCGGCCAGCGTGGCGTCCTCCTCGACGACGGAGCCGTACAGGACGACGGCCTTGTCGCCGATGGTGGCGCGGTCGCGCAGGGTGACGTGGTCCATCTTCATGACGCGGTCCTCGAACAGGTGGGTCTGCAGCGACGCGTTCGCGCCCACCGAGACGTCGTCCCCGATGGTGACGAGGTCGAACTCGGTGACGTAGGTCGTGTCGATCAGCGTCCGCCGGCCGACCCGGGACCCGAACAGCCGCAGCGCCGGGCCGAGCAGGGGCGTGCCGGTGAGGAAGGTGAGCAGGGCCGGCACCGCCGCGGCCTCGTAGATGCCGGTGACGAACTCGGTCCGGCGGACGAAGCCGCTCCACAGCGGTCGCACCCGCGGCCGGTACCGGCCGACGACGGCCCACTTGAGGGCCGCCACCAGGAGCACCACCAGCACGCTGGAGGCGAGGGCCACCAGCGGCGAGAGCAGCACGGTGGCCAGCGTGTTCCAGGACAGCGCGATCGAGGAGAGCGCGTACAGCGTCGCGAACGTCGCCACCGCCAGCAGGGAGCTCGGCAGCACGATGCGCAGGGCCTCGATCGCGTACCGGGCGCGGACCTGCCGCCTGGACGGCTCGAACAGCTCGGCCTCGGTGAACTCCTCGAACACCTCACGGCGGGGGAGGAAGAACGGCGGCGAGCCGAGCCAGGAGGTGCCGGGCTCGGTGCCGGCGGTCGGCGGGACGGTGCGGACGCCGATCAGCGACCCGTCGCCCAGGTGCGAGCCCGACGGGACGAAGGCGGCGTTGCCGACGAAGGCCCGGGAGCCGATCTCGGTCCGGCGGAACGCGACGTGGCCGTTGGCGTAGGTCGCGCTGCCCACGCTGGCCATGTCCGCCACGAAGGCGCCGTCGCCCAGGGTGAGCAGGTCCGGGTCGATGTTGGAGATGGTGGAGACCTCGGCGCCCTTGCCGACCTTGGTCCCCATCGCCCGCAGCCACATCGGCGTGTACAGCGTGGCGTACATGGTGTTGTTGAACAGCAGGCTCATCTCGAGCAGCTTGTCGCCCAGCCACTTCTCCAGGCCCAGCTGCGACCGCAGGTGGTGCACACCCTCCGGGGTCGCCGGCAGCACGAGGCGGCGGGCACCCAGGATGAGCGCGCACGAGGCGGCCACGAAGACCGGGCCGGACAGCGCGGTGGCCAGCAGGCCGGCCGCCGTCCCGTAGGTGAGCAGGGCCCACCACACGATGGCCACCACCGGCAGCAGGATGAAGAAGGGCAGCAGCTCGAGCAGCAGGATGCCGCCGGCGAAGCCGGCCAGCAGGTGGCTGGACCAGGTGCGCGGGGCACTCGTGCAGCCGGCCATGAGCTCGACGACCGGGTCGACCGCCTCGGGCGCCGACCGGGCCGGCGACCCGGCCCACGACTCGCCCGCGGGGACGGTCCGGCCGGACGTGAGCAGCGACGTGTCGCTGAGGATGGCGTTCTCGCCGACCTCGGAGCCGCACTCCAGCACGCTCTCGGACCCGATGACCGCACCGGCACCGATGGTGATCGGCGCGAGGGTGAGGACGCCCTCGGCGATGCGGTGGGCGTGCAGCTGGGTGCCGTAGCCGACCGTCGCGCCGCGGCCGACCCGCAGCAGCGAGGGGAGCGAGACGTTGGCCGACCCGATGTGGGTCTCCTCGTCGATCTGCGCACCGGCCAGCCGCAGGTAGGGAACCGCCCACGGGGAGCCGCTGAGCACGGTGAGCGGCGAGATGGACATCAGCTTCTGGATCGTCCACACGCGCAGGTGCATGCCGCCCCAGAGCGGGTGGTCACCGGCGCGCAGGCCCTTCGACAGCAACCGCGCGCCGACGACCGGGACGACCCAGCGGCCGAGCAGGTAGACCGCGGGGAGCGCGATGGCGAGCTGGAGGACCAGCTCGAACGAGGGCTGACCGTCGTTGAGCCCGTAGAGGACGCCGACCGGCAGCAGGAACAGCAGGATGATCGCGTACAGGACCGACACCTGCGCCGTCCCGAACCCGACGACCCGCTCGCGGGACGGCGGCTCCGGGCGGGGCTCGCGCGGCTCGAGGGTCACCGGCTCGTCGGTCGTGGCCTTGGCGCCGTCCTCGAGGAAGGTCGCCAGGGCGCGGACCGTGGGGTACTTGTAGAAGTCCAGGATGGACAGCCCCGAGCCCAGCTCGCTCTCCCGCATCGCGGACACGACGTTCGCCGCGACCAGGGAGTGCCCGCCGAGGGCCTCGAAGAAGTTCGCCTCCACGGACACCGCACCGGCCGGCAGCCGCAGGGTCTCCTCCCAGATGCCCGCGATCCAGGCCTCCGCCGGGGTCGACGGCGGCTCGAAGTCGCGGTCGCCGCGGATGAGCCGGGGGCGGGTGGGCGCGGGCAGCCGGCCGCGGTCGGCCTTGCCGCTGGGCAGCATCGGGATCGACGTGACCACGTCCAGGTAGGACGGGACCATGTACGGCGGCATCTGGGCCACCATCTGCTCGTGCAGCTCGGCGATCAGCGCGTCGGCGGCGCCGGCGGCGAGGGCCTCCGGGCGCATCTCGCCGGCCGGGCCGTCGCCCCGGAGGATGACGTAGCCGGCGAGGTCGCCCCCGGTGTCCTTCGAGGTGAGCAGGGTGACGACGGCGCCGGTCACCTGCGGGTGCTCGAGCAGCACGCTCTCGATCTCCTGCAGGTCCACGCGGTGGCCGCGGACCTTGACCTCGCTGTCCGCGCGGCCCAGGTACTCCAGCTCGCCGTCGGGGAGGAAGCGGCCCAGGTCGCCGGTGCGGTAGATGCGCTCGCCCGGGATGCCCCGCGGGTCGGCGATGAAGCGATCGGCGGTGAGGTCGGGCCGGTTGACGTAGCCACGGGCCACACCGGGGCCGCCGACGCAGATCTCGCCGACGCCCCCCGGCGGGACCGGCTTGCGGTCCTCGTCGAGGAGGGTGACCCGATAGGTGGGCAGCGGACGGCCGATGGTGACGGGCTTGCCCGGCCGGAGCTCGGCCATCGTGCACGTCACGGTCGTCTCGGTGGGCCCGTAGGTGTTCAGGATGCGGCGGTTCGGGGCGGCCCAGCGGTCGACGAGCTCACGCGGGCAGGCCTCGCCGCCGACGTTGACCGTGCGGATCAGCGGGAGGATGCGGTCCAGGGTCGCCAGCACCGTCGGGACGCAGTAGATCATCGTGATCTCGTTGTCCTCGAGGAAGTCGGCCAGACCCGACCCGACCCGGCGGCCGTCCGTGGGCCCGGCGACCAGCGTCGCCCCGACCGCCCAGGTCGGCCAGATCTCCTCGATGGAGAAGTCGAAGGCGATCGTCATGCCCTGGTAGACGCGGTCGGAGGGCTCGACCCCGTACAGGGAGGGCACGATGCCGATGAAGTTGCAGATGCTCGACTGGTTGACCTCGACGCCCTTGGGGCGGCCGCTCGAGCCCGACGTGTAGATGATGTAGCAGACCGGGTCGCCGTCGAACTGGATCCCGGGCCGGGCGCTGGACTGGACCGCGAGCTCGCCGCCGAGCTCGTCGAGGTACAGGCTCTCGCAGGGCAGCGCGGCGCAGGACGCCGCGAACGACGTGTTCGTCACCAGCAGGCGCAGCGAGGAGTCCTCGGCGATGTACAGCAGCCGGTCGGCGGGCGCCTCGGGATCGACCGGGACGAACGTCGCCTCGGTCTTCGTGACCGCCAGCAGCGCGACGTAGGTGTCCACCGAGCGGTGCAGGAGGATGCCCACCCGGACGCCGGCGCGCGCACCCCGGGCCATCAGCAGGTTGGCCAGCCGGTTGGCCCGCTGGTCCAGGTCCGCGTACGAGACCCGCTCGCCCTCGCACTCGAGGGCGGTGGCCGACGGCCGCTCGTCGCAGGTGCGCTCGAAGAACCGGCTCAGCCGGGTGACCAGCGAGCGCTGGCCGGAGATCTCGGCCACGAAGTTGTCGTGCAGCCGGTACGACGTGGCGGTGTTGTCCCGCATCTCGTACCCCGGAGCAGCGGTCCGGGTCTGCTGCTCGACATCTCCCGCGAATGTCGAGAAGAAGTCCCAGTCATCGCTATGCGTCGTCATATATTCACTCTCTGCAGCCCTACAGAACACGAACTCCTCGAGGCTAGGCAGGGCTTTACGGAACACGCAAAGTCGCGACTGGACAGTTCCGCTGATGACACGCCGAGCCGTTGAACGGGTGAACGGATGTCATGACCACGCAGGATGACGAGGGCATCTCGCCTCGTCACGCGGGCGCTCGAAATGAGCCCGTAAACTACTCGGCGCGGTCAGGCACTCACGGTGTGCACGTTGACGGCGTCACGCCCGGTTGACGACGCGCCCGGACGGTGACGGGAATGAATCGCTGGATGAAAGATAAATCACTCGATCGTGGACCGCTGGTCCTGCTCGCCCGCCCCGGGGACGTGCTGCGCGCCGGGGGCGAGCACCTCCTGACGTCGCGCGAGCGACAGCGCGCCGGCGCGCTGCGCTCCCGGGCCGACCGCGACGCGCACGTCGCCGGACACCTGCTGGTCCGGCACTGCGCCGCTGCGCTCACCGGCCGCCCGCTGGAGGACCTGGAGCTGGTGCAGCAGTGCGCGGAGTGCGGGTCGACCGACCACGGCCGCCCCTCGATCGCCGGCCTGCCCGACCTGCACGTCAGCCTGGCGCACACCCGCGGCGCCGTGGTGGCCGGCGCGGACCGGCGGCCGATCGGCGTCGACGTCGAGGGCGCGCAGACGAGGGACCTCGACCCCGCCGTCCTGACCTACACCCTCACCGCCGCCGAGACGGCCCGGGTCCGCTCGGCGGGCGACCCCTCGGGCGAGTTCCTCCGCCACTGGGTGCGCAAGGAGTGCCTGGTGAAGGTCGGCGCGGTCACGCTCGACGAGTTGCCCCGGGCGGAGCTCGACCCCGGGACCGAGCAGGACGCGGAGGAGGGGCGCACGCGCGGCCGGTTCGGGCCCCTGCACCTGGTGGACTGGTTCGACCCCATCCTGCACGTCGCCGTCGCCGCCGCCGCGCACGAGCCGCCGGTGGTCGGTTCCACCGGCACCTGGGCACCCCACCCCGCGACCTGAGGAAGGACCCCGTCCTCCCCACCCCTCGTCGAAGGACCCCGTCCTCCCCACCGCTCGCAGGCTCGCGACGAGCCTCTGGACGGGGCCGCCCGGGACGGGGCCGGGACCTTGCCGGGGGGCCGGCGGTGTGCTGCACGGGGCCGCTCCGCGCATCGTCGGAATGGACGGACGACGGGGTCGTCATTCCCCGGGAATGACCGCGACCACATTCTCGCCCGGTGTCGGGAATGGTCGCGGGGACGGCGGGCACGCGAGCCGACGAGGTCGGGTGAACCGATGTGGACCGCTCGCCCGAACTACTGGAGTCGTTCCCCCGATGGGGGGTCGGACAGCCCCGTCGGGCGCAGAACCGTGCGTACAGTCCGCGCCCGGGGTGAGCCCGTCCCCGTTCCCACGGAGGTTGTGTTGCGCAGGCCTGTGATCGTGCTCGGTGCCCTGGCACTCGTGCTGTCTGGTACCGGGACGGCGTCCGCCGAGCCCCCGCTGGAGGTGACCGACCGGATCACCGACGAGGTCGGGGCCCTCGGGACCGGTGCGGCGGCGGCCGAGCGGGCCGTGGCGGACCTCGCGGCGGAGGACGGCCTGGGTCTGCACGCCGTCTTCGTCTCCTCGTTCGACAACGCTGACTCCGGTGAGTGGGCGCGGGACACCGCCCGGGGGTCCGGCCTGGACGAGGACGACCTCCTGCTCGCCGTCGCCGTGGGCGATGCGACCTTCGAGTACGGCTACTGGGTGGACGACTCGTTCCCGCTGTCCGAGGTGGACCTCGAGCGGGCGGTGACCAGCGAGGTGGAGCCCCGGCTCACGGCAGGTGACCGGTCCGGCGCGGTCGTGGCACTGGCCGAGCGGCTCCAGGACCTGGTGGCGGCCGAGGAGGAGGCGGCGGCGAAGGCGGCCCCGTGGTCGGCCGGCACGATTATCCTCGTCATCGGTGGCGTCGCGGTCGTCCTCCTCGCCGCCCACCTGCTCTCCCGTCGGAGGTCCTCGACAACCCCGTCCTGATGCCCGGGACCACGGCGTCGGCGCATGCCGGCGTCCGTGGTCCGGGGCACACAGGGGCTACACAGGTCGGTCACCGGATGAGCGCAGGCGTCCCGTCCACGCTCTCCGACATGACCTCCTCGACGGTGATCCCCAGTGAGTCGACGCCCGTCGCCGCAGCCCCGCGGCTCCTGTTCCGCGGCGTCGCCGGCCGCCCCTCCGTCGTCCCCGCGCCCGCTCCTGCGGGCCCCGCGGGAGGCGCGGGGGACATGAGCCTGGCCGCTCCGCACGACCCCGCCCTCTGCGCGGGCCGGGGGTGCTCCCGGCACCACCCGAGCGACCACCACATGCGGACCTGGCCGAAGGTGTGGCGGGAGTACTACGGCTACTCCGACCGGATGTGCTCGCACGGCGTCGGGCACCCCGACCCGGACGACGTCGTCCACCTCCAGGCGCTCGGCGGGGCCTGCACCGCCCACGCGTGCGACGGCTGCTGCGTCGCGCCCCTCACCACCAGCGCCTGACGACAGCCGGGTGAGCATCGCAGCGAGCTCTGCGAGCGAGGAGCGGAGCCTGGCGCGGATGGGGGCACCTCCCGCTCGCGGGGGACAGGCCATGGGAACCGCCTGACGGCCGCAGGCGGTCAGGCGGACAGCGAGCCCCGGCGCGCGGCAGGCGCACGCACGTCGAGGGTCTGCAGGTCCTCGTCACGGCGGAGCACCCAAGAGGGGGGCAGCACCAGGCGCGGCGCGACACCGACGAGGACGGCGACCAGGCCGGCGACGCCGGCCAGCGCCTCCCCGGACTCCTCGAGGTAGGTGGCGGTGACCGCCCACTCCCCGGCCGCCACGGCGGAGACGGCTGAGAGACCGACCGAGGCCGCCGCGTAGCCGGCCAGGCAGGCGAGGACCCGGCGCCGGTCGCGGCGCTCGTCGTGGCTGACGAGGGCGAGCACACCGATCACCGCGGCGGCGAGCGCGACGCTCACGGCGACGGCGCCGGCCTCGCCGACGGTGGCCGACAGACCGGCCATGGCGTCGACGTGCACGGTGCCGCCGACCTTGACGACGGCGATGGCCGCACTGACCAGGCCGACGGCGAGCCACCAGGTCCGGCGTCGCGGCGCGCGGACGGCGCCGGCGACCGCAGCGACGGAGGCCACGGCGAACAGCGCGGCGACGAAGGTGCGGGGCGCCGAGTACGGGGCGTCCATGGACAGGGTGCGGGCCACCGGGCCGGTGGCGCCGGTCAGCCGGGTGACGTAGCCGGCGGTCTCGAGCAGGACGGCGGTGGCGGCCAGGCCGACGCCGACGGGCGGCAGCGGGAC
>DASQNB010000671.1:0-2576 GCA_035645175.1 Geodermatophilus sp. | reverse complement strand
CTGGACGTCGGCCGGCCTGCTCGACGCGATCCCCGCGATGCGGCCGGCGGCCACCGTCCTCATCGGCACCGGCGTCGCCGCCTCGATCCCCGCGGCGCTGTCCGGCGCGGCCGACTGGTCCGAGCAGGGCGTCGGCGTCCAACGCCTCGGTGCGCTGCACGCCGTCGGCAACACCATCGCGCTCGGCCTCTACGTCGGGTCGCTGGTCGCGCGGGCGAGGGGTCGTGGCGGGCTGGGCCGGGTGCTGTCCTACGCGGGCCTGGGCATCGCGACCGGATCGGCGGCCGTCGGGGGGCACATGTCCTACGCCCAGTCCTCGGGTGCCTCGCACGCCGCGACGGCGGCCCGCGCGCTGACCTCGGACTGGATCGACCTCGGCCCGCTCGACGACCTGCCCGAGGGGCGGCCGGCGCTGCGCACGGGTGGCGGGAGCGGTGTCGACGTCCCGCTGGCCGTCGTCCGCCGGGGAACGCGGGTGGACGCGTTCATCGGGGCGTGCTCGCACCTGTCCGGCCCGCTGTACGAGGGGAAGGTCGAGCAGGTGCGCGGCACCGACTGCCTGGTCTGCCCGTGGCACGACTCGGCGTTCGACCTCTCCGACGGCCAGCCGCGGCGCGGCCCGGCGGCCAACCCGCAGGACAAGCTCGAGATCCGCATGCAGGCCGGGCGGGTCATGGCCCGGCTGCCCGGGCGCGACCGGTAGGGGTCCCGGGGCGGCTGCGCCGTCCTACCCTCCGGGCCGTGCGGTGGTCGGCGGCGGTGGCGCTCGCGCTGCTGTGCGCGGCCTGCGGGGGTGGTCCCGGTGGCGCCGGCCCGGTCGCTGACGCATCCACCGAGTCGGCGGCGCCGACCCTGCCCGCCGTGCCCGGGATCGAGGCCGAGGTCGTGCGCCTGCGCACCGACGTGACCGTCGACGGGCAGGTGCACGTGCGCGTCACCGACACCGGTGACCAGCCGTTCACGGTGACCGCGCTGGCGCTCGAGTCACCCGGCTTCGCGCCGCTGCCGGCGACGCCGCTGACCGCCCGGTTCGAGCCGGGCCGGACGATCGCGCTGCGCACCGCGTACGGCGAGCCGGACTGCGCCGCACGGCCCGCACCGGTCGCCGCGCGGCTGACCGTCGTCCGCCCGGACGGCGCGGTCGAGGAGCTGCGGGTGCCGCTGGCCGGGGACGACCTGGACGTCGTCCACCGGGAGGAGTGCGCGGTCGCCGGGGTGCTCGCCGTCGTCGACGTCGGCCTGGTCGGGCTGGTCGCCGCGGGGGAGTCGGTCACCGGCAGCGTCGTCCTCACCCGGGCCGGGGACGACGACCGCGCCGTCACGGTGGTCGACGCACGGCGCAGCGTCGTGCTGGACGTCGCCGTGGCCGGTCTGCCGCTGCAGCTCGGGCCGGGGGAGGACCGGGCGGCCGCTGACGTGGCGTTCACCGCGGCGTCCTGCGAGCCGCACGTGCTGGCCGAGACCAAGCAGCCCTTCGTCTTCCCGCTGTCCGTCGTCGTGGGGGACGCCGGGCCGGTGGCGGTGCCCCTGCCGGTCGACGCGACGCAGGAGGCGCTGCTGTGGGACCTGCTGGACCGGGTGTGCTGAGCCCCGGACGGAGTCCGGCCCGGCCGCCACGGGGGGAACGAGACGACCGGGCCGGGGCCTGGTGGCGCCCCTCGGGGGCGCCGGCCCGGGATCGTGCACCGGGCAGGAGTGACGGTAAGTGACCGGGCGAGGGTCCGGCGATCACCTGACCAGGTGACAGGCCGTGGCGAAGAACACGCAACGTCACGTGGCGGTTCGGGGGCGGCCCACCAGGGAACCGGGACGTCCGTGTTCTTCCTCTTCTCCAGCCGGCTCGGCTGCCTGGGCTCCCTGGCCGTCTCCGCGCTGCTGACGCTGCTGGTCCTGCTGCTCTTCGACGTCCTCTGACCGACGCGTCACCGATGAGTGCCGCGGTCCCGGACGGTCTGCACCGCATGGCATCGACACCGCCGCCCGTGATCGGCAGCCTCCTCCTCGGCAGCGCGGACCCCACACGGCTGCGCGCCTGGTACGAGCGGGCCTTCGCCGTCGAGGCGGACGCGGACGGCTTCCTCCCGCTGGGCCTCGGGCTGCTCGTCGACGCCCGCGACGACGTGGCGCCCCGGACCGGCGAGCCGGGTCGCGTCGTGATGAACGTGCACGTGCCGGACGCGCGGGCCGCCGCCGACCGGCTGGACGAGGTCGGGGCGCCGTGGGTCTCGCCGCTGGAGTACCGGGGGGACGCGGGAGCCTGGTTCGGGACCGTCACCGACCCCGACGGCAACCTCGTGCAGGTCATCGAGCTGACCCCGGACTACTGGCGGCTGCGCGAGGAGCGGGCGCGGGCCGCCGGCCACGTCTCCGGGCCGCTGGACACCGCGACGGCCGCCACCCGGCTGCCCGCCCAGGACCTCGACCGGGCACGCCGGTTCTACAGCGAGGTGCTCGGCCTGGAGCCCGTGGAGGAGCGCCCCGGTGGGCTGCGCTACCGGTGCGGAGACGGCACCTTCTCGCTCTTCCTGTCCAGTGGCCGCGCGTCGGGGGAGCACACGCAGATGGGCTGGCAGGTC
>DASQNB010000670.1:0-1895 GCA_035645175.1 Geodermatophilus sp. | reverse complement strand
GTCGTTGTGGTCCAGCAGCCACGCGGCCAGACCGACGGGGGAGTCCGCGATGCCGTACAGGGTCTGCGGGCGGGCAGCCATGTACTTGGCGTACTCGACCTGCCCGAACGTCCTGATCAGCTGCTCGTAGGCGCGTCGCTCCTCGGCCGAGAGACCGGGCGGCGGGGGGTCGCCCGCCTGTGCGGCGGCGTCCATGTCGGCGGGCACGGTGGCGGGCATGTTGGTGTGGATGCCGAGCAGTCCCGGCGGTTGCTGCAGCCCCATCTGGTCGACGACGAACGCGCCCCAGTCGCCGCCCTGGGCGACGTAGCGGGTGTATCCCAGCCGCTGCATCAGCTCCGCCCAGGCCCGGCCCATGCGCTCGGGGCCCCAGCCGGTGCTGGTCGGCTTGCCCGAGAACCCGTAGCCCGGCATCGACGGGATCACCACGTGGAAGGCATCGGATGCGCTCGCCCCGTGCGCTGTCGGGTTCACCAGCGGGTCGATGATCTTCAGCTGCTCGATGATCGAGCCGGGCCAGCCGTGGTTGACGACCAGCGGCAGCGCGTCGTCGTGCTGCGAACGGACGTGGACGAAGTGGATGTCCAGCCCGTCGATCTCGGTGACGAACTGTGGCAGGGCGTTCAGTCTCGCCTCACACCTGCGCCAGTCGTACTCGGTCGCCCAGTAGCGCGCGAGCTCCTGCATGGTCGCCAGCGGCACGCCCTGCGACGAGTCCGGGACCGTCTCCCGGTCGGGCCAGACGGTCGCGGCGATGCGTCTGCGGAGCTCGGTGAGCGCCTCGTCGGGCACGTACACCTGGAACGGGCGAATGGCCTTGCCGGTCTCCTGGGCGACTGTGGTCATGGTCCTGCCCCTCTACTGGCGATGGCGGGGAGACGTGGAGCGGTCGAGGCGGCTCCGGGGACGGCGTCGGCGTCCCGGGAGCCGCCGTGCCCGGGATCAGCGACGCGGTCCAGGGACCTGGGGGGCGCGCAGCGGACCGAACGCGGCCTGCATCTCGGTCACGAACAGTTCCGGCTCCTCCCAGGCGGCGAAGTGGCCGCCCCGGTCGACCTCGTTGAAGTACGCGAGCGTGGAGTAGCTGTGCTCGGCCCAGCTGCGCGGCGTCCGCCAGATCTCGCCGGGGAACGTGGTGAAGCCGACCGGGACCGAGACCTCCGGTCGAGCCTGGCCCGCAGCGGCCGCCTGGGCGGCGACTCCGAAGTCCTCCCAGTAGGACCGGGCGGCCGAGGCGCCGGTGCCGGTCAGCCAGTACAGCGTGATGTTGTCGAGGACGTGGTCCCGCGTGAGGTTGCCCGCGGGCTGCCCGTCGACGAAGGCGCGGGCGATCTTGTAGTAGCTGTCGGTGTCGTGGTCGAGCAGCCAGGCGGCGAGCGCTACGGGGGAGTCCAGCAGGGCGTAGCCGATCGTCTGGGGCCGGGTGGCCTGCTCCAGGAAGTACGCGAAGCCGCTCGCCTGGAACGTCTTGATCGCCTCGAGCGCCGCACGCTCTTCCTCGGTGTCGCCCGGCAGGGGGCCCGCCAGCGCGGTGACCAGCAGGTTGATGTGGATGCCGAGCAGGCCCTCGGGGGCCTGGCGGCCCATCGCGTCGGTGACGCCGGCGCCCACGTCGCCGCCCTGGGCGACGTACCGGGAGTAGCCGAGGCGGCGCATCAGCTCCGCCCAGGCCTGCCCGACGCGGCCGGAGGTCCACCCGAGCTCGGTCGGCTCGCCGGAGAAGCCGTAGCCGGGCAGGGACGGCAGTACGAGGTGGAAGGCGTCCTCGGCGCGTCCACCGTAGGCAGCCGGGTCGGTGAGGGGGCCGACGGTCTCGAGCAGCTCGACGACCGAGCCGGGCCAGCCGTGCGTCATGATCAACGGCAGCGCCTCCGCGTGCGGCGACCGCACGTGGA
>DASQNB010000669.1:0-6254 GCA_035645175.1 Geodermatophilus sp. | reverse complement strand
ACCCCGGCGGGCATCTGCACGATCGACAGCAGGCTGTCCAGCCCGTCGAGGCGGTCCAGCGGCCGGGGGACGCCGATCACCGGCAGCGGCGTGGCCGCGGCGACCATCCCCGGCAGGTGGGCCGCTCCCCCGGCACCGGCGATGACCACCCGGAGGCCACGACCGGCCGCGCTCTCGGCGTACTCGAGCATCCGGCGCGGCGTGCGGTGCGCGGAGACCACGTGCGCCTCGTACGGGACGCCGAACTCGGTGAGCGCCGCTGCCGCGGGCTCCATCATCGGCCAGTCGGAGTCGCTGCCCATGACGATGCCGACGATCGGGTCCACGCGGGCTCCTCGCTGCTCGGTCGGGAAGGCGAACGCCGGGTCGACCTCGCCGTCGGCCAGGTAGCGGGCGGCCGCGGTGGCCCGGGCGCGCACCTCGTCGAGGTCTGCGCCCAGCGCGGTGACGTGGCCGAGCTTGCGCCCTGGACGCTGACCCTTGCCGTACCAGTGCAGCTTGACGTCGGGCCAGTGCGCCATGAGGTGGTGCACCCGCTCGTCGAGGCCCGGGCCGGTCCAGCCCTCCTCGGCGGCGCGCCCGCCGAGCACGTTGGCCATCACCACGACCGGCGCAGTCATGGCGGTGGCGCCCAGCGGGTAGTCGAGGACGGCGCGCAGGTGCTGCTCGAACTGGCTGGTGCGCGAGCCCTCGATGCTCCAGTGCCCGGAGTTGTGCGGCCGCATGGCGAGCTCGTTGACCAGGACGCCGTCCGCCGTCTGGAACAGCTCGACGGCGAGCACTCCCACCACGCCGACCCGGTCGGCGACGCGCACCGCGAGCTCCTGGGCGGCGGTCGCGGTGTCGTCGTCCAGCCCGGGTGCCGGCGCCAGCACCTCGGTGTTGATGCCGTCGCGCTGCACGGTCTCGACCACCGGCCAGACGGCGACCTGCCCGAACGGCGAGCGGGCGACGACGGCGGCCAGCTCCCGCACCAGGCGCACCCGCTCCTCGGCCAGCAAGGTGCCGTGCTGCCCGAGCAGTCCGGCGGCCCCGGCCGCGTCGTCCACCACGAAGACGCCCTTGCCGTCGTAGCCGCCGCGCGGGGTCTTGAGCACCACCGGCCAGCCGTGCCGGGCGCCGAACGCGGCGACCTCGTCGACCGAGGACACCTCCGCCCAGGCCGGCTGGGGTTCGCCCGCCGCGGCCAGCGCGCGGCGCAGGACCAGCTTGTCCTGGGCGTGGACGAGGGCGTCCGGGCCGGGCGCGACCCGGTGCCCGGCCGCCTCCAGGGCGCGCAGGTGGTCGGTGGGCACGTGCTCGTGGTCGAAGGTGACGACGGTGGCGCCGTCGGCCAGGGCGAGGAGGGCCTCGAGGTCGCGGTGGTCGCCGAGGCGGACGTCGGCGGCCACGAGGGCGGCGGACTCGTCGGGGCCGGTGGACAGCACCCGCAGCGACTGGCCGAGCGCCACCGCCGCCTGGTGCGTCATCCGGGCCAGCTGGCCGCCGCCGACCATCGCGACGACGGGCAGTCCGGTGCGCGGGTCGACACGGGAGTCCACGGGGGCCCAGCCTAGGGGGACGCTCCCGGGACCTCTCCGCCGCTCGGGCGGACGGCCGCCGGGCGCGGCCGGATCAGCCCAGTGCGGCCAGCTGCTCGCCCACGCGGAAGCCGGCGAGCTGCGCCGCCTCGTCGGTCGGGTGGGTGCCGTCGGTGCTGGTCCCGGCGACGAAGCGGTCGCCGGACTCGACGTCGGTCCACGGGTCGACGAGGACCCACCCCTGCTCGACCGCCAGCTGGGCCAGCTCCGCGTTGTAGGCCCGCCGTGCGTCGGGCCGCAGGTCACTGGGCGCGATGGTGACCACCGCGACCACCCGCTCGCCGGCCGCGGCCGCGATGCCGGCCAGGTCCGCGGCGGAGTCCTCCCAGGGGCGCTCCTGCAGGACGTCGTTGGTGCCCAGCATGATCACCAGCACGTCGGCGTCGTCGGGCACGACCGACACCAGCGCGTCCTCCGTCGTGGCGCCCGGCACCGCCCAGCCGCCGACGAAGGTCAGTCCGGACGACTCGGCCGCCGCGGGGACCCACGAGGCCGACCCACCGACGCGTGCGTCGGAGATGGCCTCACCGCCGGCGGTGATCGAGTCGCCGACGACCGCGAAGCGGCGAGGGACGGCGCGGTCGGCCGAGGGGGTCGCCGGGGCGCTGCTCTCCGCGGCGGCCACCGGGACCGTCGGCCGGCGGTCGTCCCCGGCCGGGCTGCAGCCGAACACGGAGGCCAGCACGACGACGGCGACCGCCGTCCGCACCAGGGCCTGCCGGACGAGGTGCGACACCATGAGAGGACTCCCGGTCACCAGGTCGCGGGTCGAGGACCGCTCAGGCGCTCATCCACCCCGCCCGCTGTGCCGGGACGGAGGCCGCCACGTCCGCGTGCGACGGCGCCCCGTCGGCGCCTCGCACGGCGCGCCCCTGGGCGGAGGCCACGGCCAGCGGGGAGTCCATCCGGGGGACGGCGATCCGGGGCCGTGCGGGGGCCGCCGCCGGACGCACGGGGACGACCGTCGGGCGGCGCGTCGGCAGGACCCGGCGCAGCCTCTCGCGGGCCGGCTCCTCGACGAACGCGTGCGCGAGGTGCGCGAGGACGAACGTCGACAGGACGACCGGGACCAGGAGGAGCGCCCACAGGGACGTCCCGACGGCGATCTCCGGCCACCAGCCCATGAGGGTCCAGAAGACCTCGAACACCGGGATGTGCACCAGGTAGAGGCCGAAGGAGATCCGGCCGCCGTGCACCAGCGAGTCCCGGGACAGCAGGGCGCTCGGGCCGGTGCGCGAGAGGGCGAGGGCCCCGACGAGGACCGGGAAGAAGACCACGACGATGCCGCCGAACGCGGAGTGGTCGTTGTCGATCCCCCGCCAGTCGCCCCACCAGAGGCCGAGCGCGACGGCGGCCACGGCAGCCAGCGCACAGCGCGCTGCCGCCTGCTCGACGCTCGGCGTCCGGCGGATCCGCCGGACCACCAGGCAGGTCAGCGCGCCGGCCAGGAAGGCCGCGCCGATGCGCAGCAGCCAGGACCAGGCGATGACCGGGCCACCGTGCACGTAGGTGGTGTAGCTGAGCGGCACCATCACCAGGACGGCGGTGGCGCCGAGCAGCACCAGGGGCGCGTTGCGGATGCGCCAGAGCAGCAGGGCGATCAGCGGGAAGGCGACGTAGGCCAGCCACTCGGCACTGATCGACCACGCCGAGCCCATCCAGGACTCGCCCCCGGAGGCGGGGTGCCACCACAGCTGGACCAGCGTGAACTGCAGGAGGAAGTTCCAGACGTCGAGGACCGGCTGCACCGTCTGGTAGGCGACGGCGCCGTCGGTGACCTGCGTGGCCTTGAACACCAGCCAGGCGCCGTAGACGGTGGTGACGACGGCGTAGACCGGCCAGATCCGGCACACCCGGGCCCACAGGAAGGTGCCCGCCTGGCGGACCGAGGGCGTGCGGCCGACGCGCTCCAGGTAGGTCAGCGTGATGACGAAGCCGCTGAGCACGAAGAAGAGGTCCACACCGGTGGCGCCGGCCCGGATGACCGGCCGGAGCGGCTCCCAGTAGCCGTCGTAGCCGACCCCGGGCGTGAAGCTGAAGTGGTAGACGACCACCCACGTGGCGGCGACCGCCCGCAGCCCGGTCAGCGACCGGATCTCCTTCGGCCCGATCGACGGCTCACCGCCCGTCCGGATCGCCGTGGCTGGTGTGGACACGCGGTTCGCTCCTCGCTGGGGCCGGTCGATCACAGAGCGCTCATGCGCTGTGACGGAAACGTAACCAACAGCAGCCGGAGTATTGAGGCGACGGCTCGCCAAAGTCGCCCGAGCCGTTCGGCAAGACCTGACGACCGACGCGCCCGCGCGACGAGGCGCCACGCGCACGCACCGGTGCGGACGACCGCGGGGGACCGCTGCCCGGTCGACTCTCCGCAGGTCGCCGACCGCCAGACGCGTACCGTGGCCCCTCGTGACTGCCGTCTCCGCCCCTGCGCAGCGCCGCAGCCGTTCCCCGTGGTCCGTCGTCCGCCACCTCGGGGCGTTCGGCGTCGTCGGTGCGATCGGCTTCGCGATCGAGGTCGGGCTGTTCCAGTTGCTCTACGGGCACCTGGGCACGGGCGCGGTCGTCGCGAAGGCGGGTGCGACCGTCGTGGCGATGACCGTGGCCTTCTTCGGCCACCGCCACTGGTCGTTCGCCCACCGGGCCCGGACCGGGTTCAAGCGCGAGTACCCGATGTTCCTGGCCATCAACGGGCTGACCCTGCTGCTCGGTCTGGCGATCGTCGCCTTCGCCCGGTACGGCCTCGACCTGACCAGCGCCTGGGCCCTCCAGGGCGCCAACCTCGTCTCGATCGCCGTCGGCACCGTGGTGCGCTACCTGATGTACCGCCGGTGGGTCTTCCCCGCCGCGAACGCCGCCGGCTGACGCGGAGCCCATGCCGGCTGACGGGGAGCCCATGCCGGCTGACGCGGAGCCGGCCGGGCCGGTGCCCGGTCAGCCGGCCAGGCGCGACCCGTGCCGGCCGGCGACGACCTCCAGCCGGGTCGGGATGCGGGTGCGCAGCTCCTCGAGGTGGCTGATGACGCCGACGGTCCGGCCGCCGCGGCGCAGCTCGTCCAGCACGTCCATCACCGCGTCGAGGGCCAGCGCGTCGAGGGTGCCGAAGCCCTCGTCGACGAACAGCGTGTCCATCTGGATGCCGCCGGCCTCCGCGGTCACGACGTCGGCGAGCCCGAGGGCGAGCGCCAGCGAGGCCATGAAGCTCTCCCCGCCGGACAGCGTCTTGGTCGGGCGCCGGGTGCCGGTGTACTCGTCGAAGACGTCCAGGCCCAGCCCGCCCCGGGCCCCGTTGCGGGCCTGCGCGTCGCTGTGCAGGAACGTGTAGCGGCCGCCGGACATCTCCTGCAGCCGCCGGCTGGCGACCTCGGCGACCTGCTCGAGCCGGGCGGCCAGCACGAAGGACTGCAGCCGCATCCGCAGCGTGTTCGCACCGCGGCCGTTGACCAGGTCCGCCAGCCCGGCGACCCGCCCCGCCCACGCCCGGCGCTCGGCGAGCTCGACCTCGGCCGAGACCACCTCGCCGGCCAGCGCGTCGAGGGACCCTGCGCAGCGCCGGGCCCGCTCGAGCGCGGCGACCGCGTCCTCCCGGCGGGCGGTCAGCTCGGCGCAGCGCCGCTCCAGAGCGGGGACGTCCGGCCTCGCGGGCAGGTCGATCAGCTCGGGGTCGCCGAGGGCGGCGGCCACGACCGACCGGGCCTCGTCGTGCTCCCGGAGCCGCCGTTCCAGGCGGGCCAGCTCACCGGCGTCGCACAGGGCGTCCGCGGCGTCGAGCAGGTCGGCGAACCCGGCCGCGGTGGCCCGCTCCCCCGCGGTGCCCCGCGCGGTGTCCGCGGCGGTCCGTGCGCGCAGCTCCTCGGCCTCGGCGGACAGCACGGCCTCGCAGCGCTCCGCCGCGCCGGTCAGCCGCCGGACCCGCGCCGGCAGGTCGGCGTCGTCCCCGCGGGCCGCGTCCAGCCGCGCGGTGAGCTCGGTGAGGGCCTCGGCGCGGCCGTCGCGCTCGGCGGTGCGCCGCTGCAGCTCTTCACGGTCGGCGGCCAGCGCCGCGGCGGCGGCGTCCCGGCCGGCCTCCCGCGCGACCAGCTCCCGGCGGGCGGCGCCGACGCCCTGGGCGAGCGCGGCGGCCTCCCCGTGCTCGGCACGGGCCTGCTCGGCCCGCGCCGCGAGCTCCGCGGGCGGCAGCTCCCCGGCCCGCTCCCGGAGGACGGCGAGCTCCCGCTCGTGCTCCTCGACGGCCCGGCGGGTGGCGGTGGTGCGCTCCTCGGCGGCGTCCACGACCGCCCTCGCCCGCTCCTCGTCGTCGGCCGACACCCGCGGGCCGGTGTGCGTCGCAGGCCGCGGGTGCTCGATCGCGCCGCACACGGGGCAGTCCGCGCCGGACGCCAGGCCCGCCGCGAGCTCGGCGGCCATGCCGTCGAGGCGGGCGGCGCGCACCTCGACCAGCGCCTCGCGGGCGTCGACCCAGGCGGCGCGTGCCGCCTCCGCCGCCGCCCGGGCGGCGGCGAGGTCGGCGGCCACCTGCTCGGCGCGGGTGGCGGCCCCCAGCGCGGCGCGGGCGGCGTCGGCGACGGCGGTGAGGTGGGGCAGCCGGGCGGCGGCGGCCAGCGCGGCGTCGAGCCGCTCATGGGCCGCCGCGACGCGCGCGGGCCAGCCCGCCGCGGTGCGCGCGCCGTCGGC
>DASQNB010000668.1:0-1795 GCA_035645175.1 Geodermatophilus sp. | reverse complement strand
CAGATCCACGCCATGCGCGAGGTGCTGCGCTCCTACGCCGCGACCGGCCGCACGGTGATCGTCTCCAGCCACCTGCTCAGCGAGATCGAGCAGACCTGCAGCCACGTCGTCGTCATGGCCAAGGGGCAGAAGATCGCCCAGGGCACGGTGGAGGAGCTGGTCGGCACCGGGGGGTCGGTGCTGGTCGGCCTGGCCGACGACGCCGACGCCGACCGGGCGGCCGCCGTCCTCACCGGGCTGCCCGGGGTGACCGTCGAGCGCACCGACGAGGGGCTGGTCGCCGACCTCGACGGCACGAGCCGTGCGCGGGCGCTGCAGGCGCTGGTGGCGGCCGACATCGCGGTGGACGCGTTCACGCCGCGGCGCCGCCTGGAGGACGCGTTCCTGGCACTGGTGGGGGAGGGCTCCTGATGGCCGCGAGGACGACGGCCGAGGGAGCCGCAGGGAGCGCCAGTGACCCAGGAGCGGATGGAGGCCGGAGTCGAGCCATGGACATAGCTCACGTCCAGCCGACCGGCGCGGTCGCCGGGTACCGGCCCGAGCGCACCCTGCGGCTGTCGGTCGAGCTGCGCCGGCAGTTCAAGCGGCGGCGCACCCTCGGTGTCTTCGCGCTGATGGTGGCGCTGCCGCTGATCCTGATCGGCGCCCTGCAGCTCGGCGGCACCGAGGAGGCGGAGGAGAACGCCCGCATCAACCTGGTCGACGTCGCCACCTCCAGCGGGCTGAACTTCACGCTGTTCGTGCTGTTCGCGACGACGAGCTTCTTCCTGGTCGTCGTCTACGCGCTGTTCTTCGGCGACACGGTGGCCGCCGAGGCGCAGTGGGGGTCGCTGCGCTACACGCTGGCCACGCCGGTGCCGCGGATGCGGCTGCTCCGGCAGAAGTGGCTGGCCGCCTTCGTGCTCTCGGTCGGCGCCCTGGTCACCATCGTGGTGACCGCGCTGCTCGCCGGTGGCATCGCCTTCGGCTTCGGCGCCGTCCAGACGCCGGTCGGCGTCACCCTGGGGCAGGGGGAGGGGCTGCTGCGGCTGGCCGGGATGGTCGGCTACCTCGCCGTCCACCTGCTCGTGGTCGGCGCGCTGGCGTTCTGGCTGTCCACCGTCACCGACGCGCCCCTGGCCGCGGTCGGCGGCGCGGTGTTCACCATGTTCGTCTTCGCGATCCTCGACCAGGTCGAGCAGCTCGGCGACATCCGGGACTTCTTCCCGACCGCCGAGGAGTTCGCCTGGACCGACCTGCTGCAGACCCCGGTCGACTCCGGCGACCTGTTCCGCGGCGTGGTCCAGTCGCTGGTCTACGCGGCGGTCTTCACCGCGCTGGCCCTCCGGCACTTCTCCCGCCGCGACGTCACCAGCTGAGGCGCTGGAGTGCCACGGCGCGGAGAACGGGGCCGTGGCACACCGCTACCGGCGCTCGTAGCGGAGCCAGACGTGGTCGTCGCGCAGCTGCTCGACCGAGGTCAGCCGCATCGGGGTCGCCTCCCGGTCGGTGGCGGCCGCGACGGGCCGGGCGCTGCCGGCGCCGCTGCCGGCCACCACCGGCGCGACGACCGTGCTGACCCGGTCGACGAGACCGGCCGCCAGCAGGGCCCCGTTGAGCGATCCCCCGGCATCGACACGGACGTCGGCTACCCCGTAGCGGTCGGCCAGCACCGTGAGTGCGGCCGCGAGGTCGACCCGTGCCGCCCCCAGCACCAGGTGTTCCACCCCTGCCCGCTGCAGCCGCTCCAGGTGCCCGGCGGGGGTCGTCTCGGAGCACAGCACCAGGACGTCGCGCCAGAAGGGTCGGCCGCGCA
>DASQNB010000667.1:0-1799 GCA_035645175.1 Geodermatophilus sp. | reverse complement strand
CAGGTCATCCTCAGTGACGACCTCGACGAGAACGTGCCCGCGGACGAGACGGTGAGTTTCTCGCTCGACGGCACCAACTACGAGATCGACCTGTCGGAGAAGAACGCCGGGGAGCTGCGCGACGCGTTCTCCCGGTACGTCCAGGCCGCGCGCAAGGTCGGTCGCGGCAGCGGCCGGGCCTCCGGCGGCGGCCGGTCCCGGGCCACCGGTGGCGGCGGTCGCATGGACCGCGAGCAGGCCGGCGCGATCCGCGACTGGGCACGCAAGAACGGCCACGCGGTGAGCGACCGCGGGCGCATCCCGGCCAGCGTCGTCGAGGCCTACGAGGCCGCGCACTGACGTAAGGACCCCGTCCTCCCCACCCCTCGCACGCTCGGGGCGGGACCCGGGACGGGGCCACCGCACAGCTGACCAGCGGCCCGGCACCCTCCCTGGGGGTTCCGGGCCGCTGTCGTCTCACCACGGTGCGTCACGGTCGGCCCTGAGCAGGGACGTTGGACCCTGGGGTGCTCCGGACTGATTCGTGACGGTTGCGCCATGAGCCAGGACGCGGTCGAGACCACCGCTCCCCACGGCCCGGCCACCGTCGTCGGACGGGGGACCGGGGAACCCCCGCCCCAGGCCCCGAGCTTCACCGCCAGCCTCGACCAGCGCCGCGGCGTCGTCCGGGCGCGGGGGCACCTCGACGTCCTCGCCGCCGACCTGCTGTGCGGCAGCATCGTCGCGCTGCAGCACCGGGGCCACCGGCAGGTCACCGTCCACCTCCGGCCCCTCGCCACGGCCGACGACGCCGCCCGCGAGCTGCTCGACCGTCTCGCCGGCACGCTGGCGGCCCAGGGCGTGCGGCTGGTGGTCGAGTGAGCACCGTCGAGGGTCCCTGGTCGGCCGCGGGGCGCCGTCCCGCCGCCGGCCCCGGCCAGGACCGCTGGACCGTCGGCGTGGACACCGTCGCCCCGCGCTCGCCCTGGGGCGGGACGGCGCCCAGCCGGCTGCACGCGGTCGGCGACACGGGACTGGTGGCCGGCCGGGCGCTGTGCCTGGCACCGGTCACCCTGCTCGACCCGGCCCTCTGGGTCTGGCCGGACGACGGCGACGAGGAGTGGCCGCTGTGCTGGGTCTGCCTCGCGCTGACCTGCTGAGACCGGGCTCCCCAGCGGCGCGCCGTCCGCTGTCGGCGTAACGGGCCCGGAACACCGCTCCGCCACCATCGGTTGGACCGTGCAGCTCCTCTCCTCCGCCCCGGCTGCGTGCCGACGGAGGGACGGAGTCCGCGACTACAGTGGAAAGACCGGTGCCCCCGTGCGCCGACGGACGTCGGGTGCTCCTCCCCACGACGGGGAGGGCAGTGCCGGACCAGCCGGTCAGAGGAGAAGCAGCAGATGTTCGAACGGTTCACCGACCGAGCCCGCCGCGTGGTCGTCCTGGCCCAGGAAGAGGCCCGGATGCTCAACCACAACTACATCGGCACCGAGCACATCCTCCTGGGCCTGATCCACGAGGGTGAGGGCGTCGCTGCCAAGGCGCTCGAGTCCCTCGGCATCTCGCTGGAGGGCGTCCGCCAGCAGGTGGAGGAGATCATCGGGCAGGGCCAGCAGGCCCCGTCCGGGCACATCCCCTTCACCCCGCGTGCCAAGAAGGTGCTCGAGCTGTCCCTGCGCGAGGCGCTGCAGCTCGGCCACAACTACATCGGCACCGAGCACATCCTGCTCGGCCTGATCCGCGAGGGCGAGGGCGTCGCCGCCCAGGTCCTCGTGAAGCTGGGCGCCGACCTCAACCGCGTCCGCCAGCAGGTCATCCAG
>DASQNB010000666.1:0-3313 GCA_035645175.1 Geodermatophilus sp. | reverse complement strand
CAGCCCGCTCTCCGCGGCGCCGTCGGCCCGGCTGGCCGTCTGCACCCGGCGGACGGCGGCACCGGTCAGCTCACGGGTGCGCGCAGCGGCGACCCGGGTGACGGTCGGCTTCCGCGGCGGCAGGGGCAGCGGCGCGACCGGCGGCAGCGGCCGGGTGGCCGGGCGTCCGCCCAGGGGTGCGGTGTCCGTCCCCGGTGCCCCTGGCGGCGCCGGCCGCCGGCGCAGGGCTCGGCGCCGGGCGCCGGGCGGGCGGGACGACGACACGGGCCCATGGTGCCGCACCGACCTGGGAGGACGCGGGCAGCGGCCCCCACACCCACCGCCGTGCGGGGGCGTCAGGGAGGATGGGTGCGTGGCCGAGTTCTCCGACCCCGCTGCCGCGGGGAGCGACGCGCCCAGCACCGCGGTCGAGCAGGCGCGGGCCGCGGCGGTCGACACCGCCGGGTCCCCCGACCTGGTGGGCGAGCACCTCGGCGCCGTGCCCGAGACGTCGTCCGCCCTGCCGGTGGGCGGGGACCTCGGCGAGGTGGTCACCCACTCCTTCGCCAGCCGGCTGCCGGGCTACGTCGGCTGGTACTGGGCGGTCACCCTCGCCCGGGTGCCGGGCGAGGAGCAGGTGACCGTCGACGAGGTCGTGCTGCTGCCCGGGGAGCAGGCCCTGCTGGCCCCCGCCTGGGTGCCGTGGCACGAGCGGCTGCGCCCCGGCGACCTGTCGGTCGGCGACGTGCTGCCCTCCACCGAGGACGACCCCCGCCTGGTCCCCAGCTACACCACCGACGACGACTCCGCCGACGACCCCGAGGGGTCCGTGGTCGCCTCCGAGGTCGGCCTCGGCCGGGAGCGGGTCATGTCCCAGGAGGGGCGGGCGGAGGCCGCGGCCCGCTGGGACGCCGGCGAGTTCGGCCCCCGCTCGGCGATGGCCCGCCAGGCACCCGGCCCGTGCGGCACCTGCGGGTTCTTCCTGCCCCTGGCCGGCTCGCTGCGGCACGCCTTCGGCGCCTGCGGCAACGTCTACGCCCCCGCCGACGGGCGCGTGGTCGCCATCGACTACGGGTGCGGTGCGCACAGCCAGGCGACGCTGGTGGCCGACGACGCGACCGAGGTCGTGCGCTCCGCGCGCTACGACACCGGCACGTTCGACGTGTTGTCGGACTGATCCGCACACTCGGCCCGACCTGGTCGAGCTCTTGCGCCGTCCCACCCGGTATCGCGGTGCTGCACGACCGCAGGAGCACGCGGGACGCCGCAGGAGCAGAGGGTGGGCGGTCGATCGGGATCGTTCAGTCGCGGCGGCGGATCTGGCCCTGCAGGCGCATGACGAACAGGCCGACGCCGGCCAGTGCGATCCCGGCGACGCACGTCCAGGTCCACACCCGGTCCACCCGGTCGCCGAGCAGCAGCAGGACCACGAGCGCCACGATCCACAGCGCCGTCCCGGCCAGCACCACCCGCAGGATGTCCACACGCAGCGGGGGAGGGGCCTGCTTCGCCGGTCGGGGCACGCCTCGACAGTAGGACCCGCAGGTCCGGACGCGTGTCACCTGGCCGGAACACGCGTGTGGCACGCTGTCGCCGCTCATCGCAGTCCCCACCGGTCAGCCGGCGCGCTCCCCCGTCGCCCGCTCACCCGGCCGCGCCCGGAGAGTCGAGACATGGCAGAGAAGTCCCACCCGTCCACGGGCACCACCACCACGGACGGCGGCACCCCGGCCGACGTCGCCGTCGGGCCGCGGGCCCCACGACGCAGCGAGGGGCCGCGGGTGAAGCCCCGCAACGGGTTCGACCGCTACTTCGAGATCAGTGCCCGCCGCTCGACGACGGCGCGCGAGCTGCGCGGCGGCCTGACGACGTTCTTCACGATGGCCTACATCGTGGTGCTCAACCCCATCATCCTGTCGGGTGCGGACGTCACCGGCGCCTCGCTGCCGTTTCCCGCGGTCGCCGCCGTCACAGCGCTGGTCGCCGGCGTGATGACGATCCTCATGGGCGTCGTCGGCCGGTACCCGTTCGCGGTGGCCGCCGGTCTCGGGATCAACGCGATCGTGGCGGTCTTCGCGGCCACCCAGATGTCCTGGCCGGAGATCATGGGCCTGGTCGTCCTCGAGGGGCTGCTGATCACCGTGCTGGTCCTCACCGGTTTCCGGCGGGCGGTCTTCGAGGCGATCCCGGCGCAGCTCAAGACGGCGATCGCGGTCGGCATCGGGTTCTTCCTCACGATCATCGGGCTGGCCGACGCCGGGGTGATCCGGCCGGGGGCGCCACTGATCAGCTTCGGGGTCGACGGGCAGCTGGCCGGCTGGCCGCTGCTCGTCTTCGTCGTCGGCCTGCTGCTGACCAGCGTGCTCGTCGTCCGCCGGGTCCGCGGTGCGCTGCTCATCGGGATCGTCGCCTCGACGGTGTTCGCGATCATCGTCGAGGCGGTCGCCCGGATCGGCCCGCGGACCGGCGCCGACGGCGCCGAGGTCAACCCGCGCGGCTGGGCCCTGCAGGTGCCGACCCTGCCGGACGAGGTGGTGAGCGCCCCGGACCTGTCCCTGGTGGGGCAGTTCTCGCTGTTCGGCGGTTTCGAGCGGATCGGCGTGATCGCGGCGCTGCTCGTCATCTTCTCGATCATGATCGCGGACTTCTTCGACACCGTCGGCTCGGTGACCGCCGTCGGCGCCGAGGGGGACCTGCTCGACGAGGACCGCAACCTTCCCCGGTCCCAGCCCGTGCTGGTGGTCGACTCGCTGGCCGCCGCGGCCGGCGGTGCGGCCAGCATCTCGTCCAACACGACCTACGTCGAGAGCGCCGCCGGGGTGGCCGACGGCGCCCGGACCGGACTGGCCAGCGTGGTCACCGGCGTCCTGTTCCTGCTGGCGATGTTCTTCACCCCGCTCGTGGAGATCGTGCCCTCCGAGGCGGCGGCGCCGGTGCTGGTGATCGTGGGCGCGCTGATGGTCAACCAGATCCGGCACCTGCAGTGGGACGACATGACCGTGGTGATCCCGGCCTTCCTCACCATCGCGCTCATGCCGTTCACCTACTCGATCACCAACGGCATCGGTGCCGGCGTGATCAGCTACGTGCTGCTGCACGTCGCGGCCGGACGCAGGCGAGAGGTGCACCCGCTGATGTGGGTGGTCGCGGTGCTGTTCCTGGTCTACTTCGCCCTCGAGCCGCTGCAGCAGCTGTTCTGAGCTGCTGACCGGCGGGATCTCGTTAGGCTGGGCAACCGTGAGCCGGACGACGCTGGACACCGCGGCGCTGGCCCACGACCTGCGGCTGGCCGTCATGCGGTTCTCCCGCCGGCTGCGGCACCAGCGGGTCGACC
>DASQNB010000665.1:0-3028 GCA_035645175.1 Geodermatophilus sp. | reverse complement strand
AGGAAGGGCGTCGGCGAGGTGATGCCGGCGTTGTTGACCAGGGCGCCGACCGGGGGCAGCGCGCCGTAGAGGACGGTGAGCGCGTTGTCCACGGAGGCCTCGTCGGTGACGTCGCAGCCGATGCCTCAGGCGGACTCGCTGGCCTCGGCGAAGTGCTCGGCGGCCGCGGTCATGTGCTCGTCGACGACCTGCACGGCGGCGTCGACGTCCCCGCGCTCGATGGCCTCGACGATCGGGGCGTGCCGGTCGCGAGCCATCATCGGCGCCTGCCAGTTGGCGCCGTTCAGGATGGCGACCCGCATCCGGCCCTCGAGCCGCTGCCACGCCTCGACGAGCATCGAGTTGCCCGACAGCTGGCACAGCAGCAGGTGGAAGGCCAGGTCGGCGTCCATCCGCGCGGCGGGCTCCGCATCGTCGGAGAGCCGCTCGAGCGCCGTCCGCAGGGTGCCCGCGGCGGCCTCGCGCCGCGGCGAGGCGAGGACCTCCCGGACTGCCAGCCCCTCCAGCGCGGCGCGGACCCGGAACAGCTCGTGCACCTCGGTGGGGGTGAGGCTGTTGACCCGCAGCATCCCGCGGTTGCCGGCGGTGACCAGGCCCTCCTGCTGGAGGTGGCGCAGGGCCTCGCGCACGGTGCCGCGGCTGACCCCGAGCGAGCCGGCGAGCTCCACCTCGCCGAGGTGGTCACCGGGCCGGTAGCGGCCGGAGAGGATGGCCGACCGGAGGGCCTCGAGGGACCGTTCCCGCAGCGTGCTGCGGTCCAGGGCCGACAACGACTCGATGCTCACGGACCAGCCTCCTCGTCGGCCGCCATCGTAGCCGCGCCCCTCCGGGCCGTGGTTGACGACTGTCGACAGTGCGCCGGATCGGGTGTCAGCGCTCCACCACGTTGCGCAGCTCGCGGCCGGCCAGGAGGGCCGCGAGGTTGGCGCTCACCAGCTCGTCGGCGCCGACCGGCCGGCCCCCGGCGGCGTGCGGGGTCAGCAGGAGGCCGGGCGCGTCCCACAGCGGGGAGTCGGCCGGCAGCGGCTCGACCCCGGTGACGTCGAGGGCGGCACCGGCGATGCGGCCCCCGGTCAGGGCGTCGACGAGCGCCGGCTCGTCGACGGTGGAGCCGCGGCCGACGTTGACCACGAGCGCGTGCCGCGGCAGCGCGGCCAACCGCCCGGCGTCCAGCGCCCCGTCGGTGGCGGGCGTGGAGGGCAGGACCATGACCAGGACGTCGGTGCGCCGCAGCTCCGCGTCCAGCTGGTCCTCGGCGACGACCGGGAAGCCGGCCCGCTCCCCCGCACTGCGCCCGACGCCCCGCACCTGCGCGCCGAGGGCCTGCAGCAGCGGGGCCAGGGTCTGCCCGATGCTGCCGAAGCCCCAGACCAGCACCCGGGCGTCGAGCAGGGTGGTCACCGCCCCGTCGGGGTGCAGCGGCTGCAGCCCACCGAGCTCGTCGGCCCAGCGGTGCTCGGCCTGCGCGGCGACCGCGGCCGGCAGCCGGCGCAGCAGCGCGAGCACCAGGGCCAGCGCGTGCTCGGTCACCGGCCGGTCGTGCAGGCCCTGGCCGGAGGTGATCAGGACGTCGTCCGGGAAGCCCGCGGCGAGGACCACGTCCGGCCCCGCCGCGAGGGTCTGCACCCAGCGCAGCCGCGGCATCCGGCCGGCGACGGCGCTCAGGTCACCGGTCGAGCTGCCCCAGACCACCAGCGCCTCGGCGTCCAGGTGCTCCTCGGGCACCGGGGCCGCGGCGTCGTAGCGCACCGCCTCGACCTCCTCGGGCAGGGCGGGGTCGAGCGGGACGGAGTAGGGGAGCAGGAGCTTCACGGCGCCCAGCCTCCACCGCGCAGCGACCGCTGTCGTGCGGGGGCCGCCGGGGGTCCCGGCACCTCCGCCACTCCGGACGTCCGGCTCCGACACCGGCGTCCGGGCCGGCAACGCTCCCCGGGCCCCGTCGTCAGGCGCCCACCGGCTCCTCGGAGCGGGGGCGCGGCGATCCCGTCCCGACGGGCGGTGCGGTCCGGCGCGTCCGTGCGCGCAACAGCCGCGACAGGGCCGTGGAGTGGCCGAAGGCAGCGGTCAGCCGGTCCAGGAAGATGGCGAGCAGGACGACCGCGAGACCGCCCTCGAACCCGGAGGCGACGTCGAGCTGGGTCACCGCCCGCACCACCACCGCGCCGAGACCGGCGGCGCCGAGGAGTCCGGCCGTGACCACCATCGACAGCGCCAGCATGATCACCTGGTTGACGCCGGCCATGATCGAGGGCAGCGCGAGCGGCAGCTGGACCTCCCGCAGGATCTGGCCGGGCCGGGCGCCGAAGGCGTGTGCTGCCTCGACGACCTCCCGGTCGACCTGCCGGATGCCGAGCTCGGTCAGCCGCACGCCGGGCGGGATGGCGAACAGGATCGTCGCCACGACGCCGGGCACGACACCCACGCCGAAGAAGAAGACGGCCGGGATGAGGTAGACGAAGACCGGCGTCGTCTGCATGGAGTCCAGGACCGGCCGGACGACGACGCTCACCGCTCGGTTGCGGGCCGCCAGGATCCCGATCGGCACCCCGATCGCCGTGGCGATCACCGCCGCCACGAGGACCAGCGCGAGGGTCTGCATCGTCTCGACCCACAGCTCCAGCGAGACCACCAGCAGGAACGCCAGCACCGTGTACAGCGCCAGCCCCCACCCGCGGACGACCAGGGCGACCAGCGCGAACACGACGATCCACACCACCGGCGGTGGTGTCGCCAGCGCGTCGGTCAGGCCGTCGACGAGGACCTGCATGACCGCCGAGATCGCGTCGAACAGCCACGGCACCGTGGCCAGCAACCAGTCGATGGAGTCCGAGACCCACTGCCCGAGGGGGATGTCCGGCACCGTCAGCCCTCCCGTCGCGCGGGGACGGCGGCCAGCGCGTCGAGCACCGCCGCCCGTGGCACCACGCCCAGCAGTCGCCCGTCGTCGTCCACGACCCCCAGCGGGACCGCGTGGTTCCCGACGAGGTGGACGAACTCGACCAGCGGGCGGTCCGGTGCGGTCGTGGCG
>DASQNB010000664.1:0-3765 GCA_035645175.1 Geodermatophilus sp. | reverse complement strand
GGCCGGCTGGGCGCCCTCCTCGCCGTGCCGGGGCGCGCCGAGCGGCTGGCCGGGGACGCCGGGGCGGTGCTGCACTCGGTCGCCGGCCTGCTCCGGGACGACGACCTGCGCCCCGCCGTCGCCGGCCTCGTCGACCGCAAGCTGCACGCCACCCCCGCCGCCCCGGTGGTCGCCCGGGCCCTGGAGCTGGTGGTGGACGGCGACCGGCACCAGGAGGTGCTCTCCGCGGGACTGCGCGGGCTGGCGCGCTTCCTGGAGGAGAACCGGGTGGTGTTCCGCGCGCAGCTGGGCGACGCCTCCCCCGCCTGGGTGCCGGACTGGGTGGACGACCGGGTCTTCGACCGCGTCTTCGTCGGAGTGCAGCAGTTCCTGGAGGAGGTCGGCGAGGACCCGCGCCACGAGCTGCGGCGGGTCTACGACGCCCGGCTGCGCAGGTACGTGCACGCGTTGCGCACCGACCCGGCGACCGCGGCCCGGGTGGAGGACCTCAAGAAGGAACTGCTCGAGCACCCGGCCGTCCGGACGTGGTCGGGGTCGCTGTGGACCAACCTCAAGGACGCCGCTCTCGCCGCGGCCGCCGACCCCGACTCGGCGCTGCGGGCACGCGTGGCCGGGCTGATCCGTGAGGCCGCCCAGATGCTGCAGACCGACCCGAAGATCCGCGAGCTGGTGCAGCGGCACGCGCACGGCGTCGCCGGCTCCCTGGTGGAGCGCTTCTCCGGCGACGTCGCCGACCTGGTCGGCAGCACCGTCGCCCGCTGGGACACCGAGGAGACCAGCCGCCGGATCGAGCTGCAGGTCGGCCGGGACCTGCAGTTCATCCGCATCAACGGCACCGTCGTCGGCGGCCTGGCCGGCCTGGTGATCTACACCGTCGCCCAGCTCCTCGCCTGAGGACCCCGTCCTCCCCACCCCCGGCCTCTCTGCAGGGTCCCGCCGCGAGCCCGCGAGCGGTGGGGGGCAGGGGGGTCCTTCCTCAGCGGCCGGCGCGTCGGTCCAGCACGGCGGCCGCGAGGTTGAGGGCTCCCCACAGCGCAGCGGAGCCGCCCACCGCAGCCGCCCTGCCCCGCTCCGTCACCGCCGAGGGGAAGACGGCCGCGTCCGTCAGGTCGCTGAGGACCCGCGCGGCCGTGGCCAGGTCGCGGACCCGGCCCCTCGGTGCGGCGACCATCACCAGGCCGATCCCGGCGTCCCGGGCACCGAGGGCGCGGACGAGGGCCCGCGTCCGCGCGTCGTCCGGCAGCCCGCTGGGCCCGATGAGCACCCGGGGCGCGGCCACGAGGGCCGCTGCGTAGGCCGCGGTGGCGGCTCCGATGAGCGAGGTCAGCGACGGCACGGGGTCAACCAAGCAGCGCGGCCGGAGCGCCGCCACCCGGCGCCGACCGGACGGTGTGCGCCGGCGTGTGGTTCCCGCGTCCCGGGACTGCTCGTCGACGCACACCGTCCGCCGACGGGGTCAGCGGCGGGCGGACGCCGCGGCGTAGAGGGCGATGCCGGCGGCGACGCTCACGTTCAGCGACTCGGTGTCCCGGGTGATCGGGATGCGCACCACGACGTCGCAGCGCTCGCGCACCAGCCGGGACAGCCCGGCGCCCTCGGCACCGACCACCAGCGCCAGGGGGTCGGTGAACCCGTCGAAGTCGTGCACGTCGACGTCGCCGTCACCGGCCAGGCCGACGGTCATCAGCCCGGCGTCCTGGTAGGAGCCCAGCGCCCGGGCCAGGTTGACCGCACGGGCCACCGGCAGCCGCGCGGCGGCGCCCGCGCTGGTGCGCCAGGCCGAGGCGGTCATGCCGACCGAGCGGCGCTGCGGCACGACGACGCCGTGCGCGTCGAACGCGGCGGCCGAGCGGACGACGGCGCCGAGGTTGCGCGGGTCGGTGACGCCGTCCATGGCGACGACGAGCGGCGGCCGGCCCGAGTCGCGGGCGAGGTCGAGCAGGTCGTCGGGGTGCGCGTACTGGTAGGGCGGCACCTGCAGGCCGATGCCCTGGTGCAGCGCACCGCCGGACATCCGGTCGAACTCGGCCCGGCCGACCTCCAGCAGCGGCAGGCCCCGGTCGTTGGCCAGGTGCAGCGCCTCGGTGATCCGCTCGTCGGTCGCCGTGCGCGTGTCGCCGGTGACCACGTACAGGGCGGTCGCCGGGATCTGCGCGCGCAGCGCCTCGACCACCGGGTTGCGGCCGAGCAGCAGCTCGGGGGCGTCCTCGGCGCGCTGGCGGCTGCGGTCGCGCTCGGTCCGCCGCCGGGCGTCGGCCGCGGCGCGCCGCTGGGCGGGGTGCCCGGGGCGCATCTCGGCCGGTGGGGTGGCGCCGCGGCCGGCCAGCGAGCGCCGGTTCTTGCCGCCGGTGCCCCCGGCCGCGCCCTTCTTGTGCGCGCCGGTGGTGCGCCCCCGGCGCTGACTGTTGCCGGCCATCAGCGGCTCAGCTCCCATCGCGGTCCCTGCGGGGTGTCCTCGACCTGGACACCGAGTGCGCCGAGCTGGTCGCGGATCGCGTCCGCCGCGGCGTAGTCCTTGCGGGCGCGGGCGGCCTGCCGCTGCTCCAGGGCGAGCGCGACCAGCCCGTCGGTGACCCGGGCCAGCCCGTCGTCCCCGCCGGCGGTGGCCCAGTGCGGGTCCAGCGGGTCCAGGCCCAGGACGCCGAGCATCGCCCGGACCGAGCCCAGTGCGCCGGCGACCGCCTTCTCGTCGCCCTCGGCCAGCGCGGTGTTGCCCTGCCGCACCGTCTCGTGGACGGCGGCCACGGCCGCGGGCGTGCCCAGGTCGTCGTCGAGCGCGCTGGTGAAGTCCGCGCACAGCACCGGGCTCCCGGCGTCCGCACCGACCCGCTCGGCGGCGCGCTTCACGAACGACTCGATGCGCCGGTAGGCGGCTCCGGCCTCGGCGAGCGCGGCGTCGGTGAACTCGATCGTCGAGCGGTAGTGCGGGGCCACCAGGTAGTAGCGCAGCTCCACCGGCCGCACCCGCTGCACGACCTCGTCGACCAGCGCGGTGTTGCCCAGCGACTTGCTCATCTTCTCGCCGCCCAGGGTCACCCAGCCGTTGTGCAGCCAGTACCGCGCGAACCCGTCGCCGGCGGCCCGCGACTGGGCCTGCTCGTTCTCGTGGTGCGGGAAGCGCAGGTCCAGCCCGCCGCCGTGGATGTCGAACTCCGGGCCCAGGTAGCGCTCGGCCATCGCCGAGCACTCCAGGTGCCAGCCCGGCCGGCCGCGGCCCCAGGGCGTGGCCCACGACGCGGTCGCCGGCTCGCCGTCCTTGTGCGCCTTCCACAGCGCGAAGTCGCGGGGGTCGCGCTTGCGCTCGTCGGTATCGGTGTCGGCGGCCGGCTCGAGGGCCTCCAGCCGCTGCCCGGTCAGCGCGCCGTACTCGGGGAAGGAGCGGACGTCGAAGTACACGTCGCCGTCGACGGCGTAGGCGTGCCCGCGCTCGACCAGCCGCTGCATCAGCTCGACCATGTCCGGCACGTGCCCGGTGGCGCGCGGCTCGTAGGTCGGCGGCAGCACCCCGAGGACGTCGTAGGCGCGGGTGCAGGACAGCTCGTTGGTGTACGCCCAGGCCCACCACGGCACGCCCCGCTCGGCGGCCTTGGCGAGGATCTTGTCGTCGATGTCGGTGACGTTCCGGACGTAGGTGACCTCGAGCCCGGACGTGGTCAGCCAGCGGCGCAGCACGTCGAAGGAGAGCGCGGCGCGGACGTGACCGACGTGCGGCGGCCCCTGCACGGTGAGCCCGCAGACGTAGACGGAGGCCTGCCCGGCACGCAG
>DASQNB010000663.1:0-2469 GCA_035645175.1 Geodermatophilus sp. | reverse complement strand
CTCGGCCGCGCCCCATCGGCTCGACCCCCTCGTTACGGAGTACGGGAGCCCAGCTCCGGGCTGGACGGCCCGCGTGGCGACCCCGACTGAGTGTCTCTGTCTCGACCGAGCTTACGACACGGATCGGCGACCGGCACGGGTGTCCCCCCGCTGTCCCCCGAGGGGGGTCCCTCGCCCGGGCATCCCCCGCGCCGCAGGACCCCGGGCATCAGGAGACCGAGGTCTGCGACCCCTGGTCGGTACCGGCGCGGGGGGCGGGGACGCCGGCCGTGCCGTACGCCGTCAGGCCGAGCTGGGACGCGAGGTCCAGCCGGTCGTAGTAGAAGCGGTGGGACACGGCCCTGCCGTCCCGGACCGTGATGACGTCGCACTCCCGCAGCCGGAGGCGCTTGCCGGTGGGTGGTACGTCGCCCTCGGGGGAGCTGAGCGTCCCGGTGTGGGTGCCCACGAGCCGGCCCTCGTCCAGCGCGCTGTCGGTGCTCTCGAAGGTGGCCTCGGCCTCCCACGACAGGTCGGGGAAGGCCTGCCGGAACGAGAGCACGTACTCGACGATCGCGTCTCCGCCCTCGAGTCGGCCCGCGTCCGGTGCCTCGCCGACGGCGTCGTCCGCGTACTGCTGCCGGAGGACATCGCGGTCCCCCGCCAGGATGGCCTGGGTGATGCGGTCCATGGTCTCGCGTGCCTGTCCCATGACGACCTCCTCGACCGTCCGTCGGCTCCCCCGGCCACGCCGTCCCGCACGGGGAGCGGTCGACGAGGAGCCTGGGGCCGCCACGAGCAGCGCGTCCCGGGCCGGGCCCGCGCCTGTGGCAGGGCCGACACCGCAGCCTCGGCCCTGCCCGGCCCCGGGACGAGAGGCGAACGGCCCCGCACCCTCAGCGCGGCAGCCGGATCGTGGCCAGCCGGCCGACCGAGGCCATCCGCTCCTCGGCCAGCCGGTCGGCGGCCACGGCGGGGGAGACGCCGGCGTCGTCGGCGGCCTGGAACACCCGCAGTGCGACGTCGAAGATGCCGGCGGCCCGGGCCTCGGCCCGGGCGAAGGAGAAGCCGTGCCGCTCGTCCTCGACCTGGATCACCCCGCCGGCGTTCACCAGGTAGTCGGGGGCGTAGAGGATGCCGCGGCGCACGAGCTCGTCGGCCACCCCCTCGTGCGCGAGCTGGTTGTTGGCCCCGCCGCAGACGATCTCGGCCTCCAGCTCCGCGACCGTCCCGTCGTCCAGGGCACGGCCCAGCGCGCAGGGGGCGTAGACGTCGGTCGGCGTGCGGACGAGCGCCGCGGTGTCGGAGACGGCGTCCACCGCCGGGTGGCGGGCCAGCACCCGCTCGACCGCGCCGGCGTCGACGTCGGTGACCACCACGTCGGCGCCGTCCTCGACCAGCCGGTCGACCAGCCAGCTGCCCACCTTGCCGACCCCGGCGACGCCGACGGTGCGCCCGGCCAGGGACGGCTTGCCCCAGCGGTGCTGCGCGGCCGCCCGCATGCCCTGGAAGACGCCGTAGGCGGTGAGCACCGAGGAGTCCCCGCAGCCGCCGTAGGCCAGCGACCGGCCGTGCGCGAAGCGGGTCTCGCGGGCGACGACGTCCAGGTCGGCGTTGTACGTGCCGACGTCGCAGGCGGTCAGGTAGCGCCCGCCCAGGGACTCGACGAAGCGGCCGTAGGCCCGCAGCAGCGCCTCGGTCTTGTCGGTGTGCGGGTCGCCGATGATGACCGCCTTGCCGCCGCCCAGGTCCAGGCCGGCCAGGCTGTTCTTGTAGGACATCGCCCGCGACAGGGCCAGGGCGTCGGCGACCGCGGCGTCCTCGCTCACGTACGGGTAGAAGCGGGTGCCGCCCAGCGCCGGCCCCAGCGCGGTGGAGTGGATCGCGATGACCGCCCGCAGCCCGGAGGCCGGGTCGGAGCAGAAGACGACCTGTTCGTGACCGGAGCCGAGTACGTCCACGACAGCGAGCGTAGGACGGCGTGGCTCGCCCGACGGGGTGCCCGGGACGCATCGTGCTGCGCTCCATCGCCGCGGCCCGCGGCCGCGGGGTCGGCGTGGTCTCCGGCACGCACGACCCGCCTCACGCGCACCCGGTCGGCGACCGGTTCCTCCTCCTCGGCCGTGGGCGCAGCCCGGGCGGCGTGGCGAAGGGCGAGGTCAGCGTCGAGGAGCTCACCCGGCTGGTGCCCGGCGGCGCCGAGCTCGAGGAGCTCACCAGCGACCCGGAGCGACCGCCGGCGTAGAAAGGACGCGGCCAGCCCTCAAGGTCACCCGTCCGGGTGACGACGACAGGAGGGACAGGAGTGGGGCAGGTGCCCCGTGTGCCCGGTGGGACAGCCGTGCCGCGTGGTGCCTTCCGAGACCGGTGTGACCCTGTCACGCTCGGCCCGCCCCTCCGCACCCCTCTTCTCCAGGGAGCGACATGCTGCACAGCCGTCCTCGCCGGCGTACGCCCGGGACCGCTGCGGTCCCGGCGCGCCGCTCGCGC
>DASQNB010000662.1:0-4911 GCA_035645175.1 Geodermatophilus sp. | reverse complement strand
GTCCGCCGCTCTGCGGCTCGAAGCACAGCGGGATGGCCGTCCGGGCGACGAAGCCGACGACGGCCAGGGCGACGGCGAGCAGGGCGAGCAGCACGGTGGTGACGAGCAGGACGTTGCGGAAGCTGCGGACCTGGAGCTGCTCGCGGAGGGCAGCGGAGCTGGCGGCGCGGTAGGTCGTCGCGATCGTCAGCCGCTCCTGCTCGACGAGGCGGAGGACCTCCTCCAGGTTTGGGGTGGAGGTGTCGTCCGGGAGTGCGCCGGTCGGGTCGCCGATGCCCGCTCGTCGGGCGATGTGCTCGAGCTGGCGTCGCCGGAGGTCCGTGGGGGCCAGGTGCCGTACCGCGTCGTTGAGCACCCCGGGGAGCCGGCCCAGGACGTACTCGCGTGGGGCGACGTCGAGCAGCAGGGCCTCGGCGGCGTCCAGGTTGCTCATCGCGCGTTCGAGGAGCGACTGGTCGCGGAACCGGCGGCGCGGCGGCTGCAGGGCCACCTCCTCCGCCGCCCGCAGGTGGATCCCGACGGCCGCGAAGAGCACGTCGGACCTGTCGTGCGCCGTGTTCTCCCGGATCCACCTGCACAGCGACTCGATCTCCTTGGCGCGGGTCCACGTGCCCTCCCGCCAGGCCGGGTAGACCGGTCCGCGGGCGCGGGTGGCCCCCGAGCCGGCCGTTGCCCCGGACCCGTCGTCCGCGCCGGTCCCTCGGCGACGCCCGGGTCCCTGCGCTCGACGGTCCTCGGGCTCCGTCGGTCCCTGGCCCCCGGGCCCGACAGCTCCGTCTCCCACCCCTGGCCTCCACCCCGGCTGCGCCGCACGGCTCGCCCGCCCAGGGGACGATGACGCCTCAGCCGTCACAAGTGCGTCACCGGCCCTGCCGGGCGAGCTGGCACGGGGCCCCTCGGGTGCTGCCGGCGTCGCGACGGCCCGGTGACGGGGACCCCCCAGCATTGCTGGGGGTGGCCGGGTACCGAGCGCTCGAAACAACGCGACACAGCCTCGCCGAGCTGACCGCAGACCGCTGTCCCGCGCTCCTCCGTCCCGCCCCGAGGACGTCGTCCGGCCATCCGGGAGCCGCGACGAGCCGACGGGCGGAGGCCCATTGGGGGAGCGTGACCGACCGCGTCGACGGGTGCGTGACGGCGCCGTGACGACCGCCGTGTGGGGTGGGGCCATGACCGAGTTGATGGGCGAGACGGTGACGGCGAGCCTGACGACGGAGCCGATCGAGCAAGCGGCCGACACCCCGGGGCAGGCCCTGCTGCGGCGGGTCCGGGCCGGCCGCAACAAGGACTTCGACCGGCTGGTGTTCGACTTCGACGGGCCGGTCCCGGGCGTCAACGTGCAGTACGTGCCCGAGCTCACCGAGGACGGGAGTGGAGACCCGATCCCCCTGCGCGGCCGGGCAGTCGTGCAGATCGTCATGCAACCTGCGGTCGCGCACCACGAGGACGGCACGCCGTCGGTGACGGGGCCCCCGCCGGACGTGACCGGCTTCGCGGCCTTCCGCCAGGTGGCGGATGCGGGGGACTTCGAGGCGGTGCTCACCTGGGGGATCGGGGTGGCGGCCCGGACGGGGCTGCGTGCCACCCGGCTGACGGGCCCGAGCCGGGTCGCCGTCGACGTGGTGCACGCCGAGCCCGGCACGGGCAACCAGCTGCTGCGCCGAGGCGACGTCGGCGCCGCGGTCGCGACCTGGCAGTGGCGTCTGGTGCAGGCCCTCGACCGCCAGCTGGCCGTCGACGAGGACTTCGGGCCGGTCACGGAGGATGCGACGCGCGACTTCCAGCGTGCGCACGGGCTGACCGTCGACGGGATCGTCGGCCCGGCCTCGCGGGCCGCGATGCGGCGTGTCCTGGGTCTGTGACGTCCTCTGCTGCCGGGCGCCCACGCCGGTCACGGCGCCAGGCGACCGGGAGCGGCGCCTGCCGCCGTCCGGTGCCGGCTTCCAGCTTCCGGTCCTGCGGGCGTAGGAGACGAAGGACGACAGTGGGTCCCGAGCATCGAGGCTCCCCTGCTCGTCCCGTCAGCCGTTCGTAGCGGCGTCCCCGGACCGGCCGGCCCGCCGGAGCAGCCCCTGCTCGATCCGCTCGGCCCACGGCACGTCGTCCCCTCGGCGTCGGCGGGCCTCACGGATGAGCCGGAGGTTGCCGGCGGTGGTCTCGGGCTCCCAGTCCTCGCGCACCAGGGTCAGCGCCCGCGCGAGGGCGCGTCGGGCTGCGGTCTCGTCCCTGCGGAGCACGTCGAGCTCGAGGCGGGTGGCGTGGTCCCAGTAGTCGGCCTCGGCAGAGGACAGGCGGCGCTCGACCGCGTAGGCGACCACGGGCAGCAGCTCCGCCCGTCTCGGGTCGGGCGGCTCCTGCACCTCCATCAGCGTCACCGTGTTAATCCCCGGGTAGGCGTCCCGCCAGTCCGCCTCGAACCCGGCGAGGTAGGCCTCGACGGCCTTCTCCAGGAACCCCTCCGCGAGGAGGTCCTCACCTGCGGCCCTGGCGTCGGTCCACTCGTCCTTGTAGACCCGGCCGAGGATGCCGTGGGTCTCGCTGCTCGGTCCGCGCTCGTCGATCAGCTCGCGGAGCACCCGCTCGGCCTCCCTGCGCCTGCCCAGCCGGTTCAGCGCCAGGCCGAGCTGTTCCCGGACGAGCGGGGTCCGGGCCAGCGGCCGCGGCATGCGCCCGACGACGGACACCATCTCCTCGTAGCCCCGGACGGCCCGGTAGGACAGGAACAGGTCGACGACGATGCCGGTCTCCACGTGCTGCAGCTCGCCGAGCTCGCGCTCGGCCGCCCGCACGGCCTCGAGTCCCTCGTTCCGGGCCCGCTCCAGGCGTTCCTTCCACCTCGCGGAGTAGCGCACCCGGTCCCGGAAGACGTCGGTCTTCAGCCGGTCGATCTGGGGGAACCCCTCGACGAGCTGGAAGACCGGGCTGTCCACGGAGGCGTCACGCGCCGCCACCAGCCGCTCCGTGAGCTGATCTCGTGCGGTGTCGAGGTCGGTGGGACCTCCCGCCGGGCCGAGTGGGTACGGCACCCCGCGGTCGAGCTCGACGTCGAAGGGCAGCCGCGTCCCCGAGGCGTACACCAGCACCGTGGAGTACGGCCGGACGGCGTGGCGGACGCCGAGTTCGTAGAACACGTTCGCGTTCGCGAAGGTCAGGTCGGCGACCGCGTACTCGCACAGGATCAGCCGCTCGAACATCGGTTTGTGCACGATCCCGCCGGTGATCTCCTCGTCGGCCCGGATCGGTTCCAGCCCGGCAGCACGGACCGCCGGTGCGATCAGGTCCCGGTACACGGCGTCGAAGTCGATCGTGGTCCCGGTCGCGTCGGACTTCCTGCCGAAGGGCATCAGCACGAAGCACAGGGGACCGGGCGCGGCGACGGTGCCGGCGGTGTCGCCGGAGGAGGCCTGGTGCTCGCTCATGACACCTCACGTCCTCGTGTTCCCCGGGGTCTCGATCTGCGACGTCAGCTGTCCCCACTGCGCCTGCTCCTGCCGGAACACCGCCTCCACACGGGCCACCCACTCGGCTGCCTCCTGCTCGGCGGACCGTGCCGGCGCACCGGGGGCCGGGACGTGGCGGCGGGCGGCACGGACGGCCCGGGCCGCGTCGCCGTAGATCTTGGACTGCTGCTCGAACGCGTAGAGGGTGCTGTAGGCCGTCACCGCCGTGACCGCCGCGGGCAGCACCGTGGCCAGCACCGTCCACCACCACCTCGTCGGCTCGGTGCCGGTCCCGGCGAGGACGGCGACGACCGTCGCGGCACCGCCCAGGACGGCCGCCAGCACCGTCGCCTGGTCGATCGCGCGGTCGAAACGGGACCGGCGATCGGTGTAGAAGCGCAGCTGGTCCTCGATCCGGTGCTCGCCGTAGAAGCGGCGCAGCTCCTCGACCCGGTCGCTCACCCGACCTCCTCGGCGTCCGCGATCTGCTCCACCTGCTGCCGCAGCCGATCTGCGGGGTCGGCGTCCGCATAGGCCCCCGCCCTGGCCAGGAAGAGGAAGAACTCGCTCTTGATCCGTTCGGCCTTGAGGCGGGCCGTGAGGTACGCCCGCTGGGCCCGACGAACCCGCGCGTAGGCCGTCAGGGCGGTGAGGAGCCCGGTCACCAGTGCCTGGGCCAGCGCCACGGACAGGTCCCCCCCACCGTGGGCGGCCTGGTAGGCGCCCAGCGCGGTCGCGACCAGCCCGCCCAGCAGGAGCGTGACCTGCTGTCGCCAGAACTGGTGCTGGCGGAGCTGGGCCTCGTGGTCGAGCCGTCGGAACCGCTGCTCACAGGCCTCCGCCCACAGCCGGAAGTCCGAGGCCAGGCAGGGGTAACGAGCCTCGGCACCCACGCAGAGAACCGGCCAGTCGTCCGCCCACTCGCTGTCGGGGTCCGGGCGCCACCAGAAGGGGCGGGGGAACCGCTCGAGGAGCGCCGGCCGTCTCCCGGCCGCAGCCCGCCGGGTCGACGAGACCGCCGACGGAGGGCAGTCGGGCTCGTCGGGCAGCACTGCCATGGCAACTCCTGCGAGCGACGAGCACGGGATCGACGATCCTCCCCGGGACGGCGTCACGGGGGCGTCACCGGCTCAGCGCCGGCCGGTCATCCCTGCTGGGGGTCTGCCTCCTCCGCGAACTCCCGGAAGGCCGCGAACGCGCGTGGGCCGTACACGGTGCCCGGTCCGCCGTTCATCGCGATGGCGACGCCGAGCGCCTCGGCGACCTCCGACTCGGTGGCGCCGGTGCGGACGGCGCCCCGGGCGTGCGACGCGATGCAGCCGTCGCACTCCTTGCTGACCGCGATGGCGAGCGCGATCAACTCCTTCGTCTTCTCGTCCAGCGCACCGGCGGCGTACGCGGCGGCGTGCAACTGGCGGTAGCCGTCGTAGACCTCGGGGATCGCGCGACGCAGCGCGCGGGCCGGTTCGCG
>DASQNB010000661.1:0-8041 GCA_035645175.1 Geodermatophilus sp. | reverse complement strand
CCGGAGGAGCCCTGAAGACGTGAGCACGTCCCCGCAGCACCCGCACGTACGCCATCCGCAGCAGCCCAGCGGCATGCCGGTCCACCGCTACGCCCCCTTCACCCCGGTCACGCTGCCCGACCGCACCTGGCCCGAGACCGTGACCACCCGGGCTCCGCGCTGGTGCGCCGTCGACCTGCGGGACGGCAACCAGGCGCTGATCGACCCGATGACGCCCGACCGCAAGCGCCGCATGTTCGAGCTGCTCGTGCGGATGGGCTACAAGGAGATCGAGGTCGGCTTCCCGGCGGCCAGCCAGACCGACTTCGACTTCGTCCGCCAGCTCATCGAGGACGACCTGGTACCCGACGACGTCACGATCCAGGTGCTCACCCAGGCCCGGGACGAGCTCATCGAGCGCACCTTCGAGTCGCTGCGCGGCGCGCGGCAGGCGATCGTCCACCTCTACAACTCGACCTCCACCCTGCAGCGGCGGGTGGTGTTCGGGTCCGACCGGGCCGGCATCGTCGACATCGCCGTCCACGGGGCGCAGGTGGTGCACAAGCTGGCCGAGCAGCTGTCGGGCACCGAGGTGTTCTACGAGTACTCCCCCGAGTCCTTCACCGGCACCGAGCTCGACTTCGCCGTCGAGGTCTGCAACGCCGTCACCGACGTCTGGGAGCCCACGCCCGACCGGCCGACGATCATCAACCTGCCGGCGACGGTCGAGATGGCCGAGCCGACGGTCTACGCCGACCAGATCGAGTGGATGCACCGCACCCTGGGCCGCCGCGACTCCGTCGTCCTGAGCCTGCACCCGCACAACGACCGCGGCACCGCCGTCGCCGCCGCGGAGCTGGGCCACCGCGCCGGCGCCGACCGCATCGAGGGCTGCCTGTTCGGCAACGGCGAGCGCACCGGCAACGTCGACCTGGTCACCCTGGGCCTGAACCTGTTCAGCCAGGGCATCGACCCGCAGATCGACTTCTCAGACATCGACGAGATCCGTCGCACCGTCGAGTACTGCAACCAGCTGGGCGTGCACGAGCGGCACCCCTACGGCGGCGACCTGGTCTACACCGCCTTCTCCGGCTCGCACCAGGACGCGATCAACAAGGGCCTCCGCGCCCTCGAGGCCGATGCGCAGGCCGCCGGCACGCCGGTCGGGGACATGCCCTGGGCGGTGCCGTACCTGCCCATCGACCCCAAGGACGTCGGCCGCACCTACGAGGCCGTGATCCGGGTCAACAGCCAGTCCGGCAAGGGCGGCGTCGCCTACATCATGAAGACCGAGAACCAGCTGGACCTGCCGCGCCGGCTGCAGATCGAGTTCAGCGCGGTCATCCAGCGGTACACCGACGACGAGGGCGGCGAGGTCACCGCTCAGCAGATGTGGGCGGCGTTCACCAACGAGTACCTGCCCGACCGCGACGCCCCGTGGGGCCGCTTCTCCCTCGCCGGCCACCGGCACCGCGCCCACGGCGACCAGCTCGACGAGATGGTGGTGGAGCTCGTCGACGGCGACGTCCCGATGACGATCGAGGGCCGCGGCAACGGCCCGATCGCCGCGTTCGTCGACGCCCTGCACTCGGTGGACGTCGACGTCCGGGTGCTGGACTACGCCGAGCACGCCATGTCCGCCGGCGGGGACGCCCGGGCCGCGGCCTACGTCGAGTGCGCCGTCGGCGACCGCGTGCTGTGGGGCGTGGGCATCGACCCGAACATCGTCACCGCGTCGCTGCGCGCGGTCGTCTCGGCGGTGAACCGGGCGCAGCGGTAGGAAGTCGGTGCGGGCGCCGTGCCGGCGTCCGCACCCGACCGCCGGAGGCCCGCGATGGCGCAGCTGATCCCCTACCTCACCGTGCGCGACGCCCGCGCGGCCACGTCCTGGTACGCCGAAGCCCTCGGCGCCCGCGTGGTCGGTGAGCCGTACGTCATGGACGACGACCGCATCGGGCACGCCGAGCTCGACGTCGGCGGAGCGACGCTGTACCTCGCCGACGAGTACCCCGAGCTGGGGCTGGCCGGGCCGGACGACGGCCGGGTCAGCGTCACGCTGCACCTCACGGTGCCCGACGTCGACGCCGCCGTCGACCGGGCCGCCGCGGCGGGCGCCACCCTCGAGCGGCCGCCGTCCGACGGCCCGGGTGGGCGCACCGGCGTCGTCGTCGACCCGTTCGGCCACCGCTGGCTGCTGCAGACCCCGCCGTCCGTGTCCGCGGACCCGCGCCCGCCGGTGCGCCCGGGCGATGCGGTGTACCTGACACTCCGGGTGCCCGACGGCGCCCGTGCCCGCGACTTCTACGAGTCGGTGCTGGGCTGGTCGGCGGCTCCCGGGCGGGTGGACGACGGCTGGCAGGTCGACGGCGCGGTGCCGATGGTCGGCATCGGTGGCGGCACCGGCGAGCCCGGCACCGTGCCGATGTACGCCGTCGACGACATCGAGGTCGCCGTCGCCGCGGTCCGGACCGCGGGTGGGCAGGCGGACGAGGTGGGCCGGCAGCCCTACGGCCGCACGGCGGAGTGCCGCGACGACCAGGGGCTGCCGTTCTGGCTGGCTCAGCTGGGCTGAAGAAGGACCCCGTCCCGGCCATCCTGCAGGGCCCGCCGGCCCCGTCCGGAGGCTCACCGTGAGCCTGCGAACGGTGAGGGGGACGGGGTCCTTCCACGGTGGGGGGCAGGATGGTCCTTCACGGGGCCGCGTTGGTGGGCGGGGCGTCGCCGGGCTCGTCCCCGCGGTGCTCGACGTCCTGGTGGCCGGTGCCGCCGAACTCGTCGACCAGCAGCAGGTCACGGCGGACGTGCCGGCGCCGGTAGGCCACCCGGCTGACCAGGTGCGCGCTCACCGGGGCGGTCAGCAGCTGGAAGGCGGCCACGAGCAGCAGCATCCAGGCGTTGGCCCAGCCGTCGAGCCGGATGGCCGCGCCGACCATGACGAGCAGCACGCCGAGCACCTGCGGCTTGGTGCCGGCGTGCATCCGGGACAGCACGTCGGGGAAGCGCACCAGCCCCAGCCCGGCGGTGAGGCAGAGCGCGGCACCGGCCAGCAGGCAGGCGAACGCGACGACGTCGGCGAGCGCGGTCACGATCCGTTGAACCTCTCCTCGGCCGCGACCGGCAGTCCGACGTCCCGGCCGTCCCCGGTGCGCGAGCGCAGCAGCATCCCACCGACGTAGCGGGCGACCGACACCGACCCGACGAAGGCCAGCAGGGACACGACGACCAGCACCGGCACGAGCGTCGGGTCGCGTACCAGCGCGGCGTGCACCGCCAGGCCCGCCGCGATGATCACCAGCAGCGTGTCGGTGGCGACGACCCGGTCCAGCAGCGAGGGCCCCATGGCCAGCCGCACGAGGGCCAGCAGTGCGCCCCCGCCGATCAACGCGTACAGCGCGAACCCCACGACCGTCACGGCGTCCGCACCTCCTCTCTCGGGTCCCCGGCGAGTGCCGCGGCGTCGGCAGCGGAGCCGAACGCCCGCACCAGCCGGCTCTCCACGACCAGGACGTGGGCCTTCTTGCGCTCCACGTCCTCGAGGTCGCGCACGGGCAGGAGGTGGAGGGTGATGAGTCGCTGCTCCCGGTCCAGGTCGAGCACCAGGGAACCGGGGACCAGCGAGGTCGCCTCGGCGACCATCGTCAGCAGCAGGTCGGAGTCGGCGCGCAGCTGCACCTGCACGATCGCCGTGCTGCGCACGCCGCCGGGCCGCAGGGCCTGCCAGGCCACCTCGGCGCCGGACGCGACCAGGTCGGTGACGAAGTGGCCGAGGAAGACCAGCAGTGGGAGCGGCCGCACCCGGGCGCCGCCGACCACGTGCGGCAGTGGCAGCAGGGTGAGCAGGACCAGGGCGACCAGCAGGCCGGAGAGCAGGTTCGCCCACGACAGGGTGCCCCACAGCAGGTTCCAGACCACCACCAGCCAGACCATGAGCGGGACCTGGTGACGCAGCCGGGTCGCGGCGGGCTCGACGCTCACGGCACCTCCTCCGTCCCGAACACCGAGGTGACGTAGGGCGTGCGGTCCAGCAGGTCGGCCGCTGCCCGGTCGGCCAGGCCGTAGAGCGGCCCGGCCAGCCCGGTGAGGGACACGGTGAGCGCGACGAGCCCGGCGGTGGCGCCCACCATGGTCCGGGGCAGCGGGCGCAGCGCCCGCGTCGCCGCCGCTGCCGGGGGGAGGTCGGGTTCGCTCGCCGTCGCCACCGCCGTGTGCCGCCGCCACGCGTCCTGCAGCGCGGTGCGCGGCCGGCCCTCCAGGGAGCCGCCGTCCGGAGGTCCGCCGTCCGCCGTCCGCCGCCCGCCGGCCGCAGCGTCGGCCGCCGCTGCGGCCGCGGTGTCCTCGGCCGGGGCCTGCGTCGGGGGCCGCCAGAAGGCGCGGGTCCAGACGCGCGCGACGGCCAGCAGCGTGAGCAGGCTGGTGACCACCCCGCCGGCCACCAGCACGAACGCCAGCGGTCGCCCGTCGGCGACGCCGGCCTGCAGCAGGCCGAGCTTGCCGATGAAGCCCGACAGCGGCGGGATGCCGGCGAGGTTCATCGCCGGCACGAAGAACAGCACGGCCAGCAGCGGCGAGCGCCGGGCCAGGCCGCCGAGCCGGTTCACCGACGTCGTCCCACCCTGGCGCTCGACCAGCCCGGCCACCAGGAACAGCGTCGTCTGGATGGCGATGTGGTGGGCGACGTAGAAGACCGCCCCGGCCAGCCCGCCCGCCGTCCCCAGGGCGATGCCGAACACCATGTAGCCGATGTGGCTGACCAGCGTGAACGACAGCATCCGGCGCAGGTCGCTCTGCGCCACCGCGCCCAGGATGCCGATCAGCATGGTCGCCAGCGCCGCCCACATGAGCAGGTCGTCGAGTGCCCCGTCCGGGAACAGCAGCGTCTGGGTGCGGATGATCGCGTAGACACCGACCTTGGTGAGCAGGCCGGCGAAGACCGCGGTGACCGGGGCAGGTGCGGTCGGGTAGCTGTCGGGCAGCCAGGCCGACAGCGGGAAGACCGCGGCCTTGATGCCGAAGGCGATGAGCAGCATCGACTGCAGCAGCACCTGGGTGCCCTCGGGCAGCTCGCCCAGCCGCACCGCCAGCTGGGCCATGTTCACGGTGCCCGTGGCGGCGTAGACCAGCCCGATCGCGGCGAGGAACACCAGCGAGCTGGTCAGGCTGACGATGATGTAGGTGATGCCGCCGCGGATGCGCGCAGCGGTGCCGCCGAGGGTCAGCAGCACGTAGGACGCCATCAGCAGGATCTCGAAGCCGACGTAGAGGTTGAACAGGTCGCCGGCGAGGAAGGCGTTGCCCACGCCCGCCACGAGCACCAGGAACGTCGGGTGGAAGATCGACAGCGGCGTCTCCTCCGACCCGTCGGCCGCGCCCTGCCCGACGGCGAAGACGAGGACGCCGAGCGCCACGGTGGAGGCCACCACCAGCATCAGCGCCGACAGCCGGTCCACGACCAGCACGATCCCCAGCGGGACCGGCCAGCCGCCGACGGAGACCGAGGTCGCGCCCTCGGCGTCGGCGACGAACAGCAGCGCCACCGAGACGGCGAGCACCGCGGTGAGCACGGCGGTGCTCAGCGCGCGCTGGAAGGCCGGGTGCCCGGAGACCAGCAGCGCACCGGCCGCGCCCAGCAGCGGCAGCAGCACCGGGAGCGGGGCGAGGACCTCGGTCACCGGGCACCCGCCGGCAGGTCGACGTCGTCCGCCATCTCCGCGGCGTCCGCGGGCCGGGTGTCGGCGTGCATGGCGGCGCGGTCGTCGGGGTCCAGGTCGTCGGGGTCGAGCTCGTCGGCGTCGGTGGCCCTGCGGGCGGCGACCCGGCGGTCCTCCTCGTCGGTGCCGACGGCCTCGTCGCGGGCCAGCCGCCAGGAGCGGTGGATGATCGCCAGCAGGAACGCCGAGACACCGAAGGTGATCACGATCGCGGTGAGGATGAGCGCCTGCGGCAGCGGGTCGTTGATCTGCTCCGGGTCGGAGTAGCCGAGGATCGGCGCCAGCCCCGCGGGTCCGCCGGTGGACAGCACCAGCACGTTGGTGGCGTTGCCGAGCAGCACGAAGCCCAGGAGCACGCGGGTCAGGCTGCGGTCGAGCAGCAGGTACACCCCCGCCGCGTAGAGCCCACCGATCATCAGCGGCAGGACGATGGTGGGGGTCATCGCAGCACCATCTCCCCGGGGGTCAGCTCGATCGGGTCCTCCTGGTCCTCCTGGCGGTCGAGCTCGGCCCCCAGGCTGCGCAGCACGTCGAGGACCAGCCCGACGACGATGAGGTAGACGCCGCAGTCGAAGAACAGCGAGGTCACCAGCTTGACGTCGCCGAGCACCGGCAGCGTGGTCTCCAGGATCGCCGTCTGCAGCACCCCGGCGCCCAGCAGCAGGCCGGCGACGCCGGTGCCCCCGGCGAACAGCAGCCCGCTGCCCAGCAGCAGGCCCGGCGCGACCGGCGCGGCCTCGCCCAGCTCGTAGCGCCCGCCGGCCAGGTAGCGCAGCACCAGTGCCAGGCCCGCGACCAACCCGCCGGCGAACCCGCCGCCGGGCTCGTTGTGCCCGGAGAACAGCAGGTACAGCGAGAACACCATGATCGTGTGGAACAGCAGCCGGGTGACGACCTCGAGGACGACCGAGCGGCGAGCCGGGTCGAGCGTCGCGGTGGCGGCCAGCCAGCGGTCCCGCGGTGCCCGGCGGCTCCGCTTGCGCCGCTGCGCCAGCTCGGCCCGCGGGACGCGGTCCACCCCGCCGGTGCGCCGGCGCAGGAACACCAGGCTGGCCACGCCGGTGGCGGCGACGACGAGCAGCGAGATCTCGCCGAGGGTGTCCCAGGCGCGGATGTCGACCAGCGTCACGTTGACGATGTTCTTGCCGCCGCCGAGGTCGTAGGCCGGCCCGGGGTAGCCGGCCGACACCGGCGTCGCGGTGCGGGAGGACAGTGCGACCGCTCCCACGGCGGCCATGAACGCCCCGACGGCCACGGCGATCACCCCGCGGACGGCGCGCTCACGAGGGCGGTGCCGCTCGGAGATGTCCTTGGGCAGCTTGCGCAGCACCAGCACGAAGACGACGAGGGTGAGCGTCTCGACGAGGAACTGGGTGAGCGCGAGGTCGGGGGCGCCCTGCAGCGCGAAGACCACGGCGGTGCCGTAGCCGGTGACGCCGACGACCAGCACGGCCGAGAGCCGCTGGCGGATGCGGAGAGCGAGCGCCGCGGCGGTGACCATGACCACGCCGACCACTGCCTGCACCGGGGTGTCCCAGGCCCGCCACTCCCCCGGCCAGGGGGCCCGGGTGAGCAGCAGCGTGCCCGGCAGGGCCAGCACCGTGACCAGGATGGTGCCGAGGTAGGCCGGCAGCGAGCCGCGCTGGGTGGTGCCCGTGACGAGCACCGAGAGCCGGTCGACCGCCTGGACGAGGTTCCAGTAGCCCTCGTCGGCCGAGGCCCCCACGGCCATCCGCCGCTGCAGGCTCTGCACCCGCCCGCGGACGGCGAACAGCGCGGCACCGCCGATGACGGTGAGCGCCGACAGCGCCAGCGCCGGCTGCCAGCCGTGCCACAGCGCGAGGTGCTCGGCCTCAGGGGCCAGCAGTGGCAGCGTCTCGGCGTAGGCGGTGACCAGCGGGTCCAGCAGCGGGCTGGCCGGCCCGAGGACCAGCCCGGTCAGCGCCAGGACGGCGGGGGCGGCGAGGAACAGCGGCTCCGGCGGGTGCTCGAGCGCGGTGTCGTCGACGCCGGGCTTGCGGGCGAAGGCGCCCCACACGAAGCGGGCGGTGTAGGCGGCGGTGAGCACAGAGCCCGTGACCAGCCCGGTGAGGACGACCAGCGCGACGGTCCGGTCGGGCAGGCCGCCATCCAGCAGGGCGGTGAACGCCGCCTCCTTGCCGACGAACCCCAGCAGCGGCGGCAGCCCGGCCATGGAGGCCGCGGCGGCGGTACCGACGGCGGCGAGGACGGGCAGCCGCCGGCCGAGGCCGGACAGCCGGCGCAGGTCGCGGGTGCCGGTGGCGTGGTCGATCACGCCGACGGTGAGGAACAGCGTGGACTTGAACAGCGCGTGCGCGATCGTCATGGCCAGC
>DASQNB010000660.1:0-2513 GCA_035645175.1 Geodermatophilus sp. | reverse complement strand
GCGGGTGACGATGATGCCGGTCGCGGTGGACAGCAGCAGCGCGGGGATCTGGGAGACCAGGCCGTCGCCGACGGTCAGCAGCGAGTAGGTGGCGACGGCGTCGGCCGGCGGCATGCCCAGCTGCATGACGCCGATCGCCATGCCGCCGATCAGGTTGATCAGCGTGATGATGATGGCGGCGATGGCGTCGCCCTTGACGAACTTCGAGGCGCCGTCCATCGAGCCGTAGAAGTCGGCCTCGGCGGTGACCTCGGTGCGCCGCCTGCGGGCCTGCTTCTCGTTGATCAGGCCGGCGTTGAGGTCGGCGTCGATCGCCATCTGCTTGCCGGGCATCGCGTCGAGGGTGAAGCGGGCGCCGACCTCGGCGACGCGGCCGGCACCGTTCGTGATCACGACGAACTGGATGATGGTCAGGATCACGAAGATGACCAGACCGACGATCAGCGAGCCGCCGATCACGAAGTGCCCGAAGGCCTCGATCACCTTGCCGGCGTAGCCGTCGGTCAGCACCAGCCGTGTCGAGGAGACGTTGAGCGCCAGCCGGAACAGCGTCGCGATGAGGATCAGCGACGGGAAGACGGCGAAGTCCAGCGGCCGCCTGATCTGCATCGCGACCAGCAGGATCAGCAGCGACGCGGTGATGTTCAGGCCGAGCAGCAGGTCCAGCACCGCGGCGGGCAGCGGCACGACCAGCATGAGGACGATGGCCACCACGCCGATCGGGACGGCGGCCTTCGTCAGTTTCTGCACGGGTCCCTCATCGGCAGAGCGCCCACGGCGGGGCACCGCCGTCCGCCCCAGCCGTCACCCCCGTCCCTGCCGCCCCGTTGGCCCTCCTGCAGTGGAAGGACCCCCTTGCCCCCCGCCACTCGCAAGCTCGCGGCGGGACCCTGCAAGGGGGCCGAGGCGCGGGGGCAGGAGGGTCCTCTTTCAGCGGCGGCGCCCGGCCCGGGGGAGGCCCTCGACGTCCGGCGCGGCGAAGCCGGGCCGGTGGAACCCGCCGCGCACCCCGCGGGAGGACAGCTGCATGACGAAGGCCAGCACCCGCGCCACGGCGGTGAACAGCTGGGCGGGCACCTCCTGGCCGATCTCGCAGGAGGCGTGCAGCGCCCGGGCCAGCGGGACGTCCTGCACCATCGGCACCCGTGCCTCGGCCGCCCGCTCGCGGAGCTTGGCGGCGACCTCGTCGGCGCCCTTGGCCACCACCCGCGGGGCGCCGCGGTCGGCCTCGTACTTGAGCGCGACGGCGACGTGGGTGGGGTTGACCAGCAACACGTCGGCGCCGGCGACCTCGGCCATCATCCGGTTGCGCGACATGGCCATCTGGGTGGCCCGGCGCTGGGCCTTGACGTGCGGGTCGCCCTCGGAGTTCTTGTGCTCCTGCTGGATCTCGTACTTGCTCATCTTGAGCTTCTTCATCGTCTGCCGGCGGACGACGACGTAGTCGGCGATCGCGATCGCCAGGCCGGTGACCGCGACGACGCGGAACATCAGCACGGCGGAGTCGGTGAAGGTCGTGGTGACCGCCGACAGCGGCAGCGCGCCGGCCGAGGACACCAGCTGCTGCGCCCGGTCGCTGGTGACCACGACGACGGTACCCAGCGCCGCGGTCTTGATGACCGCCTTGGTGGCCTCCCAGAGTCCGTGGCCGCCGAACATCCGCTTCATCCCGGGGAAGGGGTTGAGCTTGTTCAGCGTCGGCTTCATCGGCTTGCCGGTGACGGTGACCCCGCCCTGGGCGGCGGAGGCGGCGACGCCCACGACCATCAGGGCCAGCGCCATCGGCAGCGCGACGGTGACGAAGGTGGCGAGCGCCTGGCCCAGCAGCGCCGTCACCGCCTCGACCTCGGGCTGCTCGACCACCACGCCGACCTGCACGAACATCCGGCCGACCTCGTCGAAGGCGTCGCCGACCAGGATCGGCAGCAGGAAGCTGGCCACCGCGGCACCGGCCCAGGTGCCCAGTTCCTGGGTCCGCGGGATCTGGCCTTCCTTGCGCGCCTTCTTCAGGCGCTGGGGAGTCGGGTCCTCTGTCTTCTCCCCACCCGGCCCGTCCTTGGCCACGGCTCACCTCCTCCCGGGACCGGCGGGATCGGCGATCCCGCACACCCGGGACGGCGCAGCCGTGCGGGACCGCCGATCCCGCCGCGAGCTGACGCGCCTCATCACCCGCTCCGCAGGGCGACCATCGCCCGGACCGCGTGCTCGAGCAGCGCGTCCAGAGCCGAGGGCAGCAGGGGGAAGGTCAGGCCGAGCAGCGCCAGCGTCAGCATGATCTTGACCGGGAAACCGAAGGCGAAGATGTTGAGCGCGGGCGCGGCGCGCGACAGCAGCGCGAGGGCGACGTCGGCGAGCAGCAGCACCGCCACCATCGGCCCGGCGATCTGCAGGGCCGCGAGGAACATCAGCGACAGCGCGGTGATCAGCACCTGGGCCAGCTGCTCGGTGGGCACCGACCCCCCGACCGGCAGCCCCTCGTAGGAGGTGGCGAAGCCGCGCACGACGAGCAGGTG
>DASQNB010000659.1:0-4642 GCA_035645175.1 Geodermatophilus sp. | reverse complement strand
GTTCAGGCGGGTCTGGTGCTGACGGGTGTGGCCGCAGAACAGCAGCTCGCCGACGGCTGGCACGGCGGGGCAGCGGGGGCTGCGGCGCGGCGCGTGGGCGGTGGCTGGGTGCGGCGGGCATGGCACCCCCTCTCGGTGTCGGGCCGCTCGGGGCGGTCACCCACTGGCTCACCAGGCGGTGAAGCCGCGGTCCCCTGTACGACTCCGTGGTGGGCCCGAACTCATCAACATCGGTCCGGTCGATCGGTTCGGGCCAGGTGGGAGCGACGTCAGGGCTTCAGATCGACTCGAGGTCCCCGGCCGCAGCCCCTCTTCCGCCGCGTGACGGGATGGATCGCAAGGTGCGGTCGTGACCGAGCCGCCTGGTGGCAGCCGGTGTACTCCTCGGGGCGCAGCAGCATCGCGCCGGCCATCGCCGGCAGCATCAGCACATGGCCGCCGACGAGCATCCCGGTCGGCGAGGGAGCTCCCAGCAACAGCGGCGCGACCAGCACGACGAACGGGCAGGTGCACGGCTGCGGCCATCAGGCCGGTGGCAGCCCAGCTGTGGCCGCGGTAGCCCATCCACGCCACCATCGCCGCGGTCGTGTTGGTGGCCATGACGAGTGCGTCGAGCTCAGGGACAGCGCGGACTGACCGCCAGCCCAGCGGGTCGAGCAGCGCGGACTCGAGGGGGCCGAGGACCGCCATCCCCAGCAGCATCGCCACGAGCACCTTCAGGTGGTGGCGCGCGAAGCGCCACCTCCCGGTGCGGGTCCAGGCGGAGCGGGGAGTCGTCATCGCGGGTCTCCTCCAGCAGGGTCGGGACGAGGCCCGGCTGGCGTCAGAAGGCGGTGCGCGCCGTCGTCGGCGCAGCAGCCGACGCCGCCGGCCACGTGGCTGTCTGCAGGTCGGTGTCGTCCGGTCGCCCGTCACGAGCACCGCCGGACGGTCGTGGTCCGGGGGAGCGCTGAGGGGGTGGGCGCGGACAGCAGGGCCAGGCCGGCGGGGGCCGAGGAAGCCGTACACCTCGCCCCGCTCGACGGTCAGGTCCACCGCGTCCACGACCAGCCGCTCCCCGTATCGCCTGGTCAGCCGATCGGTGCGCACAGCGATCCCCTCCATGCCGATCAGGCTGGTACCGGATGCGGCGTGGCGCGTCGGCCGCCGGACGGCTTCCGCGCTACGCCCGGCGGCGTAGGCCTCCTGATCGCCCTGGGGGAGCCCGCGGCGCCGTTGGCCGCACGGTCGGCACGGCGCGGCGGCGGCTACCGGTCGCGACCGGCCACGATCAGAGCGCCGCGCTTGGTGACGTGCAGGGGCGTGTGCAGCTCCTCGGCCGCCGCGACGGCGACCTCGGTCGGCACTTGCCGGCCGACCAGGTAGTCGCGGATCGCTGCCGCGTCAGGAAGCGTCACCAGGGGTGCGTTCCAGGAGAACACGGCGATCGAGTCGAAGACCCGGGCGAGCAGCCCGGGCGCGTCCTCGGCGTCGAAGCCCGTCGCGGATCGGGTCCAGTACGCCGAGAACTCCGGTGAGTCGGTGCGGGCGATCGTCGCCGCCAGCAGGTGCCCGCCGGGGCGCAGCACGCGGCGTGCCTCGTGCAGGGCGGGCATCGGGTCGGGAAGGTGGTAGAGGACGTTGAGCGCGGTGACGGCGTCGACGGCGCAGTCGCGCACCGGCAGCCGGGTGGCGCCGGCCCGCAGCACCGGGGGCGGGTGGTCGCGCAGCAGCGTCTCCGACGAGTCCAGGCCGACGAGCCAGGGACCGGGCGCCGGGAGGGCGGCGCGCAGCGCGCCGTCCGCGCACCCCACGTCGAGGACGGTGCTCGCCCCCAGTTCGCCGAGCAGCTGCGCGACCCGGCCGTACAGGTCGGCCGCGGTGTGCGCCCGCGCGCTCCGCATCCCCAGCCGGTAGCGCTCCGGGTCGGTGTCGTAGTCACACGGCACGCTCAACTGCAGAGCCTGCCGCTCCTCCGGTGTCATGTGTCGTTCCTCGCGCGCGTCCGTGCCGGGCAGTTCCCGCCCACTCCGACGACCTGCTGCGGCCGTCGACCCCTCCGCGGCCCACAGCAGCCGTGAGATCGCGTGGCAGAACCCCACCGCCACACACCGGCAGGGCGCTGGGCCGCCGCCGATCATCCCGCCGGCAGGGAGACCGTGGCGGCCTGGCCGCGGTCATGAGCGCCGGCCCCTCGAGCGTCTGATCGTGCCCCATGGCTTGAAGACCGACAGGGCCATCGCGATGAGCACCACGGTGCCCGACACCAGCGGCGGGAAGACCAGGTCGCCGACCGCGGGAGGATCGGTGCCCTCCAGGAGGCTGGCGCGAGCCGACTCGGACACGTCGCCGACCTGGGGGCGCAGCAGGACCAGGACGAGGATGACCAGCACGACGTTCAGGCCGAGCTTGATCGCCGTCCACCAGTAGCGCACCAGCCCGTACGTGGAGCCGGCGCCGAGCAGGATGCCGCTGGCGAGGCAGAGCAGCCCGACGACGACCAACGGCCAGACGACGAACAGGCCGAGGGACTGCAGCGCCACGCCCGCCTGCTGAGCGTCGCCGGTCACCAGCGCGGTTCCCACCATGACGCCCAGGACGACGTCGATGCCCAGCCACGCGCCGGCCGCGGCGATGTGCGTGAGGAGCGTGATCTTCCGGGCCCGCCGGCTCAGCCGGAACGCCGGCCCCCGCACCGGTCTCACCGCCACGTCCACCATCGCGGCCACCTCCCTGCGCTGTCTGCTTCGTCCGTCCCGGTCACGGTGGTCGCCGGGAGCGGGGGCGTCGTCGGCCGCCGGGCGACACCCGGTCTACGTCCCGCGGCGCAGACCCGGGGAGGGAGCACCAGGCGAGGCCAGGAGGGGCGCCCAGGTGCTGACCAGCCGGGTGGCGGGGTCGGGGCCTCGTCGGGTACGAGGGAGGAAGCCCGGTCAGCCGGCGAGTCCGGACTGGAAGGCGAAGACCACCAGCTGCGCGCGGTCGCGGGCGCCGAGCTTGATCATCGCTCGGCTGACGTGGGTGCGGGCGGTCGCCGGGCTGATCACCAGCCGCTCGGCGATCTCGGCGTTGGTCAACCCCTCGGCGGCCAGGGACACCACCTCGCGCTCCCGGTCGGTGAGCTGGCCCAGCTGGGGGTGCGGCACGGTGCGCCGGGGACCCCTCTCGACGAACTCCCGGATCAGTGCCCGGGTGGCGGTCGGGGCGAGCAGGGCGCCGCCGTCGGCGACCGTGGTGATCGCCTGGAGCAGCTGCCCGGGCGGGGTGTCCTTGAGCAGGAAGCCGCTGGCGCCCATCCGCAGCGCGTCGAAGACGTACTCGTCGCGCTCGAAGGTGGTGAGCACGATGATCCGGGTGTGGTCCAGGCCGTCGATGCCGGTGATCCGCCGGGTGGCCTCCAGGCCGTCGATGCCAGGCATCCGGATGTCCATGAGGATCACGTCCGGCCCCAGCTCGCGGGCGAGGGTGACCGCCTCGAGGCCGTCGCGGGCCTCGCCGGCGACGGTGAAGCCGTCCTCGCTCTCCAGCAGGGTGCGCAGCCCGAGCCGGACGAGTTCCTGGTCATCGGCCAGCAGCACCGAGATCACCGGTCACCTCGGGGCAGCCAGGCGCGCACCACGAAGCGGCCGTCCGACTCGGGACCAGCGCTGAACCGCCCCCACTGGGCGAGCACCCGATCCCGCATCCCGGTCAGCCCCAGGCCGGCGCTGTGGGGGGAGTGCGGCGTGGGCACGCGGTCGGTGTACGGGTTGGAGATCTCCAGGTGGATGCCGTCGGTCCGGTGGTCGATCACGACGGTGGCCTCCTTCCGGTCCGCGTGCTTGAGCACGTTGGTCATGGCCTCCTGCACCACCCGGTAGGCGGCCAGCTCCGCCGCTGGAGGCTGGGGCGACGGCGTGCCGTGGACGTCGACGCGCACCCGCAGGCCGGCTTCTCGCATCCGCCCGTACAGCGCCTCGAGGTCGCCGATCCCGGGGCCGGCTGACCCCGCGGGCGCGCCCCGGACCATGCTCAGCGTCGAGCGCAGCTCGTCGAGGGCCTGTGCGCTGGTTCGGCTCACCGTCTCCAGGGCCAGGCGGGCCTGCTCGGGCCGCTTGGCCAGGACGTGCAGGGCGACGTCGGCCTGCATCTTGATCGCCGCCAGGCCGTGCCCGACGACGTCGTGCACCTCCTGGGCGACCCTCAGCCGCTCGTCGGCGATGCCGCGTTCGACCGCCGCGCGCCGTCCGGCCTCGATCGAGGCGACGGTGCTGCCGACGGCGAAGGGCACGGCGACCCAGGCCGATGCCGGGATCAGGGCGAGTGCTCCGGGCAGGGCGGCGCTGTTGACGAACAGGTGCAGCAGCAGGACGCCCAGGGCGAGCAGGGCGGCGGGAACCGCGGCGCGCCAGGGGACGTGCCTGGCGACGGTGTAGACGGCGATCGCCAACAGCACCAGCACCGGACCGTAGGGATGACCGATCGACAGGTAGGCGGTCGTGCCGAGGGTGGTCCCGGCCAGCACCGGCAGGGGCGCGCGGCAGCGCCATCCCAGGGCGCCCGCGCACGCGGCGACGAGCAGGTAGCCGCCGGCGTCCAGGGGCCGGTCGGCGGGCGTGTCCCGGCCCGCCACCCACGTCCACACCAGCACCAGGACGCCGACGCCGGCGGCGAAGGCGAGGTC
>DASQNB010000658.1:0-3185 GCA_035645175.1 Geodermatophilus sp. | reverse complement strand
CACGACGAGCGCCGCCTGCAGGTCCTGCGGGCCATCGTCCAGGACTACGTCTCGACCAACGACCCGGTGGGCAGCAAGGCCCTCGCCGAGCGGCACGACCTCGGTGTCTCGCCGGCCACGATCCGCAACGACATGGCGGTGCTGGAGGAGCAGGGCTACATCACCCAGCCGCACACCAGCGCCGGCCGGGTGCCCACCGACAAGGGCTACCGGCTCTTCGTCGACCGGCTGTCGGCGGTCAAGCCGCTGTCGGTGGCCGAGAAGCGGGCGATCGAGCGCTTCCTCGACGGCGCCCTGGACCTGCACGACATCCTCAGCCGGACGGTGCGCCTGCTGGCCCAGCTGACCCACCAGGTCGCCGTCATCCAGTACCCGACGCTCTCCCGCAGCGCCGTCCGCCACCTCGAGGTGGTGCAGGTGGCCGCCGCCCGGCTGCTGCTGGTGCTCATCACCGACACCGGCCGGGTCGAGCAGCGGCTGGTCGACTGCCCGGTCGACGTGGACCGCGACGACGTCGCCGGCCTGCGCGCACTGCTCATCCAGACCTTCGCCGGGGCCCGGCTCGCCGACGCCGCCGGCCTGGTGCCCGACCTGCTCGACACCGCGCCGCCCCAGCTGCGCCGGCTGGTCGCCGCGGTCAGCGCCGCCCTGGTCGAGACGCTGGTGGAGCCCGGGGACGACCGCCTGGTCGTCGGCGGGACGGCGAACCTCGCGCGGGTCGCCGTCGACTTCCCCGGCAGCCTGCGCCCGCTGCTGGAGGCGCTGGAGGAGCAGGTCGTCGTCCTGCGGCTGATCAGCGAGGTGGACGCCGGTGGCGCCGTCCTCGTGCGGATCGGCGAGGAGAACGCCCACGAGGCGCTCTCCAGTGCCTCGGTCGTCTCCGTGGGGTACGGCTCCGGCGACCACGCGCTCGGCGGGCTGGGCATCGTCGGCCCCACTCGCATGGACTACCCGACCAACATGGCCGCGGTGCGTGCCGTGGCCCGCTACGTCGGCCAGATCCTGGCCGAGAGCTGAGGACAGAGACTTCTCGATGGCAACCGACTACTTCGCCGTGCTGGGCCTCTCCCGTGGTGCCAGTGACACCGACATCAAGAAGGCCTACCGGCGGCTGGCCCGGGACCTGCACCCGGACGTCAACCCCGAGCCCGGGGCCAAGGAGCGCTTCCAGGAGGTCAGTCGCGCCTACCAGGCGCTGACCGACCCGGACAAGCGGCGCATCGTCGACCTCGGCGGGGACCCGTTCGACAACGGCGCGGGCGCCGGAGCCGGGGCCGGCGGCTTCGGGGGCGCCGGCTTCGGCGGGCTCGGCGACATCATGGACGCCTTCTTCGGTGGCGGGGCGGCCACGCGCGGCCCGCGCAGCCGGGTCCAGGCCGGCGGGGACGCGCTGATCCGCCTGGACCTCGACCTCGACGAGACGGTGTTCGGCACCACCAAGGACATCACCGTCGACACCGCCGTCCTCTGCGACGCCTGCATCGGCGCCGGCACCGCGCCGGGCACCCACCCGACCACCTGCGTCACGTGCTCCGGGCGCGGTGAGGTGCAGAGCGTGCAGCGCTCCTTCCTCGGCCAGGTCGTCGCCACCCGGCCCTGCCCGACCTGCGCCGGCACCGGCCAGGTCATCCCCGAGCCGTGTCCGAAGTGCGGCGGCGACGGGCGCGTGCGGGCCCGCCGGACCATCCCGGTGAAGGTGCCCGCCGGCGTCGAGGACGGCATGCGCATCCGGCTCACCGGCCACGGCGAGGTCGGCCCCGGCGGCGGGCCCGCCGGCGACCTCTACGTGGAGATCGCCGAGCGCCCGCACGAGGTGTTCACCCGGGACGGCGAGGACCTGCACTGCCGGGTCACCCTGCCGATGACCGCCGCGGCGCTGGGCACGACCCTCACCCTGGAGACCCTCGACGGCCAGGAGGAGGTCGACATCCGGCCGGGCACCCAGTCGGGCAGCGTGCTCACGCTGCGCGCCAAGGGGGCCCCGCGGCTGCGCGCCACCGGCCGGGGCAACCTGATGGTGCACGTGGAGGTCGAGACGCCGACCCGCCTGGATGCCGAGCAGGAGAAGCTGCTGCGCGAGCTGGCCTCCCTGCGCGGTGAGGACCGCCCGGCCGCGGCGGGCACGGAGGGCCACGGCGGGCTCTTCTCCCGGCTGTTCAAGTGAGCGAGCTCACCAGAGGGCACAGCACCCCGGGAACGAGGCCGACGAGCGCCGGCGAGGAGACCGAGTGACCGCCGTCCCCACCGACGACCGGGTGCCCGAGCTCGACGGGGCGCCGCTGTTCCTCCTCGACGAGCTGCCCGACGCCGTCGACCTGCTGGTCGGCGGCGCCGAGGGGCGGCACGCCGTCGACGTGCTACGGCTGACCCCCGGCGAGCGGGTGCGCGTCGGCGACGGCCGCGGCACCGTCGCCGAGGGCGAGGTCGTCGCCGCCGGGCCGCAGGGGCTGCGCGTGCACGTCTCCGCCCGGCACGAGGTGCCGCCGCCGGCGCTGGAGCTGGTGCTGGTCCAGGCGCTGCCCAAGGGCGAGCGCGGGCCGCTGGCAGTGGAGTTGGCCACCGAGCTCGGCGTCGACCGGATCGTGCCGTGGGCGGCCTCCCGCTGCGTGACCCGCTGGCGGGAGGACCGCGCCGCCAAGGGCGTGGCCAAGTGGCGCGCTGCGGCCCGGGCGGCCAGCAAGCAGTCCCGCCGTCCCCGCGTGCCGGAGGTCACCGACGTGATGACCACCCGCCAGGTGTGCGGCGCGCTGGCCGACCTCGACCTGGCGCTGGTGCTGCACGAGCAGGCCCGCCACCCGCTGGCCCGCGTCGAGCTGCCGTCGTCCGGCTCGGTCGCGGTGGTCGTGGGGCCCGAGGGCGGGCTCAGCGACGGCGAGGTGGTCGCGCTGAACGCCGCCGGCGCCCGCCCGGTGCGGCTGGGCCCGGAGGTGCTGCGCACCTCGACCGCCGGCGCCGCCGCGCTGGCCGCCCTCTCCGTCCGCACCCGCTGGAGCTAGGAACCCCGGGTGCGCCGCGACGCGGGGCCCGGCACGTGGCCGCGGTGCGGTCCGGTAGGACCGCAGTGTCATCGCCGAGCCCGGCGATCACCGCCGCGTCAGCGCCCGGTAGGAGGAGTTCCACAGCCACTCCACCGGGCCGCGGGCGAAGCGGCGCAGCCACAGGTGCGCGAACGTGACGACCACGGC
>DASQNB010000657.1:0-12368 GCA_035645175.1 Geodermatophilus sp. | reverse complement strand
CAGCAGCACGAGGCGGACATGGCGGCCCGCATCGGAGCGCTCATCTGACGCCGGTGTGCGCTCAGCCCGGTGGTGCGGCCCCGGCCGGCGAGACCGCGGCCGGGTGCCCACCGCCGGCGCGGGAGCGCAGCCACCGGGTCGCGTCGGGCAGCCGCTCCCACGGGAGGATCGACAGGATCGCCACGCAGTGCGGCAGGAAGATGATCGTCACGCTCGCGTAGACGGCCAGGTGGAACCCGAGCAGGAAGACCACCAGGGCCACCCGCGCGCGGGCCGACCAGACCAGCAGCATCAGTGGTGCGGCGAACTCCAGCGCGAGCATCGCCCACTGGGCGCCCACGAGCAGGCCGGGCACCTCGAGGGTCCAGTCCGAGAACACCGTGCCGCGCCGCACGATGGCCCGGGTCAGCGTCGAGCCGGTGGCCCAGTCCCAGCCGCCGAAGCGCATCTTCGCCCAGGCGGCCAGGAAGTAGGTGAGCATGACGGTGACGAAGACCGCCGCCATGGCCCAACCGGCGGCCTCGGAGGAGCGCTTGTCGCGCCACCGCGCGAGCCCGATCGTGGGCAGCACCGCGAGGGCGACGAGGTAGGCGATCCGGTCGTGGTCCACCTTCCCGTAGCTCATCGCGATGACCATCCACTCGAGGTAGAGGAGGAACACCGCGGTGCCGAGCAGGCGGGGCGCCCGGCCGGTCGCCGCCGCCAGCGCCGCCGCGACCAGCGCCCACTGCACGACGACCACCAGCGTGTGGGTGGGTGCCGGCAGCGGCAGCAGCTGACCGATGGTCAGCGGCTGGTACCACTCGGTCGGGACGTCGGCGTGCGCCCGCACCCAGGCCGTGGTCAGGAAGACGTCGACCGGCACGAAGAGGTAGGCGATGGTGCGGAAGACCGCGATCCGCGCCAGCGGGACGGGCCGGAACCACCAGCCGGTGCGGCCGGGTGCGGTCGCCGACGACGGGGTGACGGCGGGAGCGCTCACGGGGTGCCCTCCTGGCCGGCAGCGGGAACGGTGTGGTCGACGAGCACGCTCTCGGTGACCTCGCCGGTGCGCCGGCCGTCGTCCAGCGCGTGGCGGCGCTGCACCACCCGCACCGCCACGAGCGGCTCGGCGTCGGGGTGGCCGGCGGCGTAGGACTCGGCCAGCAGCCCGAGCAGCTCCGGCTGCTCGGTGAGACGGTCCAGTTGCCCCTCGAACTCGGCGCGGCGCAGTCCGACCTCGCCGCCGGAGAGCCGCACCTCGTCGCCGTCGGCGGTCACGCCGACCACGCTGGTGGAGACCACCGGCCGGTCGGGGTCGGCGCGCGTCGAGTACATCCGGAACGGCCCGAACGGGAACTCGGAGTCGTTGCCCCACAGGGTCCCGCCGAGCAGCAGCGCGAGCACCAGGCCGGTGGCGGCGAGGCGGACCCGCCGGCCGGTGGGGGACAGGGTCAGGACACCGGTCTCCCCGGCGTCCGGAACGGGAGGAACCGGTACCACCGGCGCATCGTAGGATCGGCGCCCGTCCAGATGGGTCACCGACGCGTGGTGGGCGACTCGCCCACGGTCGTGGTGGGCCCTCGCCCACGGCCGTCCGGTGCTCGCCGTCAGCGTCGACACCCGGAGGAATCGTGCAGTTCGGTCGGTACTACGAGGAGTTCGAGGTCGGTGCGGTCTACAAGCACTGGCCGGGCAAGACCGTCACCGAGTACGACGACCACCTGTTCTGCCTCATCACGATGAACCACCACCCGCTGCACCTGGACACCCACTACGCGGCGGAGACCACCGACTTCGGCAGGAACGTCGTCGTCGGCAACTACGTCTACTCGCTGCTGCTCGGCATGAGCGTCCCGGACGTGTCGGGCAAGGCCATCGCCAACCTGGAGATCGAGTCGCTGCGGCACGTGGCGCCGACCTTCCACGGCGACACGATCTACGGCGAGACGACGGTCCTGGACAAGACCCCGTCGAAGTCCAAGGACGACCGCGGCGTCGTGCACGTCGAGACCATCGGCTACAAGCAGGACGGCACCGTCGTCTGCGTCTTCCGGCGCAAGGTGATGGTGCCCAAGCGCTCCTACGGGGAGGCCCGCGGCGGCGAGCAGCCCGGCCGGCCCGAGCCCGAGCCGCGCAGCTGACCGGTGGGCGTGCTGCCGGGCCGGTGGTCAGGACGGCAGTGCGCCCCAGCCGCGCAGCGTCTCCAGCAGCCGCGGCGTGCAGGTCAGCCGCTCGAGGGCGGCCGCGTCGGCGAAGGTGACGGCGTCCGCGTCGTCCCCGGCCACCGGCGTGGCCCCCGGGTCCAGCAGCGTGCAGGCCAAGTCCACGACGTCGTACACGACGCCGGGACCGGGGACCCGCACCCGGCCCACCTCGGCGCCGGCCCGCACCGCCAGGCCGGTCTCCTCGCGCACCTCGCGCTCGACGGCCGCGGCCACCGACTCCCCGGGCTCGACCCGACCGCCGGGCACCGACCACAGCCCGCGGCCGGGCTCGTGGCCCCGGCGGATCAGCAGCAGCCGGCCGCGGGAGTCGAGCACCACCGCACCGACGCAGGCGACCACCGGCAGGGGGTCGTCGGCGGCGGGCTGCACGACCCGCACGGTACGCACGCAGCCCGCAGGACCCAGCGCTTGACGAACACCTCAGGTCCCAGGACGGTGATGCCCGATGACTGCCACCACGGTCTGTCCCCGCTGCGGCGAACGCGTGGTCGTCCGCCCCGGGAACTCCGCTCAGGCCTGGTGCCACGTGCACGGCGCGGTGACGCCGCTGCACCACACCCTGCTGGTGGCGCACGACGCCATCGCCGCGGTGACCGCCGACGCCCGCGTGCCGGCGTGGGTCCCCGACCCGATGCCGCTGGGCTGGTCGGTCACCGGCCTGGCCTGGGGCGGGGAGCCCGGCGCCCGGGCGATCGTCGTCGACTGCGCCGGGCCGGCCCCGCTGGGCGGCTCGGCCGAGCTCGTGCTCGTCGCCGAGGAGCCGGGCACCGGCGTCGGCTGCGGGTACGCCGGCCTGCCCGGCCTCGACCCCGGCGACGTCATCTCCGGTCCCTCCTCGGCCGACGTCGAGGCCGCCGGCCAGCGCGCGCCGCTGTGGGCGGTACCCACCTCCGACGACCGTGCCGCCTTCGTCGGGGAGGCCTACGGCGTGTGGCTGTGGCTGGTCATGTGGCCCATGTCGGCGGCGTGGCTGCTCGCCGAGCGGCTGCAGCTGCTCGACCTGCGCGAGCGGCTCTACCCCGACCTGCCGCTCGGCCCGCCCAGCGAGCACCTGCTGCCCGGACCGTGACGGACCGGACCCGGACGACCGCCCGGGTGGGCGGCGTGTCCGGGACGGTGAGCCCTGCGGCGTGTGTTACCCATGGGGCTCGTCGTGCGGGCGGCCCCGTCCGCGCGCCCGCCCGACGTCCACAGCGGAGGTACCGGTGAAGAAGGTCCTCACCTGGCTGGCGCTCGCCTTCGTGATCTTCTACATCATCTCGGCGCCGGAGAGCTCCGCGGACTTCGTCCGCAGCGCCGGGCAGGCCATCGGCGACGCCGCGACCTCGCTGGCGTCGTTCTTCGAGTCCCTCGCCTAGGCCGGCCGGCGTGGGCGGACCGGCAGCCCCGGCCTCGGACGGCCGCCGGCCGCGGTGGAGCAAGGACGCCGAGAAGTACCTGCTCCCGACCGAGCAGCCACCGGTCATCGCCACCCGCCGGCACTGGGCGGTGCTCATCGTGCCCGCTCTCAAGGCGCTGCCGGTGCTCGCCGTCGGCGGCTGGCTGCTGGTGCTCGACCCCGACAACCGGGTCACCTCCAGCGTCGGCCTGGTCCTGCTGGTCGGGGCGCTGGGGTACCTGGCGCTGCGGGTCGGCGAGTGGTGGATGCGGCACTTCATCGTCACCAACCGGCGCGTGCTCCTGACCACCGGGATCGTCGTCCGGACGGTCGCCCTGCTGCCGCTGCGCCGGATCACCGACCTCACCTACAAGGAGACGCTGCTCGGCCAGCTGCTCGGCTACGGCACGTTCCGCTTCGAGTCGGCCGGTCAGCAGCAGGCGCTCTCGGAGATCACCTACCTGCCGCGGGCCGACGTCCTCTACCGGGACGTCAGCGACCTGCTCTTCGGCGGGGACGGCGCCGACTCCGGGGACGACGAGGGCAGCTCCGAGCCGTCGCCGCGGGCCGCCCGCGAACCGCAGCCGCCGGAGGACACCGGCCCCGGGACCAGCGGCCGTGCGCGCGCTCCCGAGGGCGGACACCGGGACACCGCGCCGAACCCGCCGCTGCGCCCGCGGGGTCCCCGCTCCCCGCGGGTGGCCGGACGCCGGGTGCGGGAGGGTGGGCGCTGATGCGGATCGACCTGCACACCCACTCCTCGGTGTCCGACGGCACCGACAGCCCCGCCGACCTGCTGGCCGCCGCCCGGGCCGCGGGGCTGGACGTCGTCGCCCTCACCGACCACGACACCACGGCGGGGTGGGCGGAGGCCGAGCAGTCCCGCCCCGACGGGCTGACCGTCGTCCCGGGGACGGAGCTGTCCTGCCGGTGGTTCCCGGCGGGGGCACCGCCGATCAGCGTGCACCTGCTGGCCTACCTGTTCGACCCCGGGCACCCGGCGCTGGCCGCGGAGCGGGCCCGGCTGCGCGACGAGAGGCTGAGCCGTGGCGAGCGGATCGTCACCGCCCTGGCCGAGGCCGGCCACCCGGTCGCGTGGAGCGAGGTCGTCGAGCGCGCCGGCGGTGGCGTGGTCGGCCGGCCGCACGTGGCCCGCGCGCTGGTCGAGGCCGGCGTCGTCGACTCGGTCGACCACGCGTTCGCCACGCTGCTGCACCACCGCAGCCCGTACTACGTCGCCAAGGCCGACACCGACGTGCTCGAGGGCATCGCGCTGGTGCGCGCGGCCGGTGGGGTGCCGGTGTTCGCCCACGGCCTGGCCACCCGGCGCGGCCGGGTGGTCGGGGACGAGGCCATCGCGACGATGGCCGCGGCCGGGCTGCTCGGCCTGGAGGTCGACCACCCCGACCACGACCCGGACGAGCGCGCGCACCTGCGCGGGCTGGCCGGCGAGCTCGGGCTGCTGGTCACCGGTTCCAGCGACTACCACGGCAGCAACAAGACGACGCCGATCGCCGCCTGCACCACCGCGCCGGACCAGTTCGAGGCGCTGCTGGCCGTCGGGACGGGCGCCGCGCCGTTCAGCGGCCCCGTCGACATCCCCGGCTAGCGTGACCGCCATGGAGGGCGGGCAGCTGGAGATGCCGGGCATGCCCCGGCGGCTGTTCCCGGCCACGCCGAGCAAGCTGGCCGCCTTCGGCGACTGCCCACGCCGCTACCGGCACGCCTACGTCGACCGGCCCACCCCGGCCAAGGGCCCGGCGTGGGCGCACAACAGCGTGGGTTCGGCGGTGCACGCCGCGTTGCGCTCCTGGTGGGAGCTGCCGCTGCCGAAGCGGACACCGGTCGCGGCGCGCCAGCTGCTGTACGGCGTGTGGTCGACGGCCGGCTTCCGCGACGCCGAGCAGGCCGGTCGGTGGCGCGCCCGGGCGGCCGGCTGGCTCACCGACTACGTGAGCGGCCTCGACCCCGCCGACGAGCCGGTCGGCACCGAGCGGCAGGTGGCCGCCACCACCGAGCGGCTGGCGCTGTCGGGCCGGGTCGACCGCATCGACCAGCGCGGCGACGAGCTGGTGGTCGTCGACTACAAGACCGGCCGCGCGGTCTGCACCGACGACGAGGCCCGCGGCTCGCCGGCACTGGCCGCCTACGTGCTGGGGGTGCGCCGCACGCTGCGCCGGCCGTGCAGCCGGGTCGAGCTGCACCACCTGCCCAGCGGCACCGTGGCCGCGTTCGAGCACACCGACCGCTCGCTGGCCAACCACGTCCGGCGGGCGGAGGACGTCGCCGCCGACATCGCCGCGGCCACCGCGGCGCTCGACGGCGGGGAGGACCCGGACGTCGCCTTCCCCGCGGTCCCCGGCCGGCAGTGCGGCTGGTGCGACTTCCGGCCCAGCTGCGCCGTCGGCCGGGCCGCCACCCCACCGCGGGAGACGTGGAGCTTCCTGCCCGAGGACGCCCCCGCCTGACGGCCCCCTGCACGGTCCCGCCGCGAGCCTGCGAGCGGTGGGGGGCAGGGGGTCCTCTCTCAGCCGCCGCGGAGGCCCCGCACGGCGAGGGAGACGGCCAGGGTGACCATGACGACGGCGATGGCCGCGTCGAGGACGCGCCAGGCGGCCGGCCGGGCGAACACCGGGCGCAGCAGCCGCGCCCCGTAGCCGAGCCCGCTGAACCACACCGCGCTGCCCAGCCCGGCGCCCGCGGCGAACCACCACCGCTCGTCGTCCCAGGTGCTGGCCAGCGAGCCGAGCAGCACCACGGTGTCCAGGTAGACGTGCGGGTTGAGCCAGGTCAGCGCCAGGCCGGTGGTCACGGTGACCAGCAGCCCCGCCCGCCGTCCGGTCTCCTCGGTGACCAACGCGGCCGGGCGCACCGCCCGCCGGGCGGCCATCAGCCCGTAGCCGAGCAGGAAGGCCGCCCCGGCGAGGCAGACCACGACCAGCAGGCCCGGCACCCGGCTCACCAGCGCCCCGGCTCCGGCCGTGCCGGCGGCGATGAGCGCGACGTCGGAGAGCAGGCACACGGCGACGACGGCGGCCACGTGCTCGGCGCGCAGCCCCTGGCGCAGCACGAAGGCGTTCTGCGCGCCGATCGCCACGATCAGCGACAGTCCGAGACCCAGGCCCGAGGCGGCGGCGAGCAGTGCGGAAGTCACCCGACAGACCGTAGGCAGCTTCCTCCGACACATCCGCTTTCTTCCCTGACGCACCTGAAGCGAGTCTCATGGAGGCGTGGACCTCGACCTGGCCCAGCTGCAGGCCCTGGAGGCGACCGTCACCGCGGGCACCCTCGACGGCGCCGCCCGTGCCCTGCACGTGACGCCGAGCGCGATCAGCCAGCGGCTCAGGGCGCTGGAGGCGGCGACCGGCCGGGTGCTGCTGGTGCGCAGTCGGCCGGTGCGGGTGACCGAGTCCGGGCAGGCGGTGCTGCGGCTGGCCCGCCAGGTGGCGCTGCTGACCGCCGACGCCACCCGAGAGCTGACCGGCGAGGGTGCGGAGGTCCCGGTGGCCCTGCCGATCGCGGTCAACGCCGACTCGATGGCCACCTGGGTGCTCCCGGCGCTGGCCCCCCTGGCCGGCGAGCTCACCTTCGACCTGCACCGCGAGGACCAGGAGCACACCGCCGCCCTGCTCCGCGACGGGCGGGTGATGGCCGCGATCACCGCCGACGCCCAGCCGGTGCCCGGCTGCACAGTGACCCGGCTGGGTGGCATGCGCTACCGGCCGATGGCGACCGCCGCGTTCGCGGGACGGTGGTTCGCCGACGGGGTCACCCCGGCCGCACTCCGCCGCGCGCCGGTGGTCGTCTTCGACCGCAGGGACGACCTGCAGCACCGCTACCTGCGGCACCGCGGTGTCGACACCGCGGTGCCCACGCACCACGTGCCCGCGTCGGCGGACTACGTCACCGCGGTGCGGCTGGGCCTGGGCTGGGGGATGGTCCCGGCGCAGCAGGAGCCGGCCGGTGAGCTGGTCGCGCTCGACCCGGACGGCGCGGTCGACGTCGTCCTGTACTGGCAGCAGTGGCGGCTCCGCTCACCGTCCCTGGACCGGGTGGCCGCGGCGGTCCTCACCGCGGCCCGCCACGAGCTGGAGGACGTCAGACCGTGAGGCCAACTACCCGCCGGCCTCCCTGCAGGGTCCCGCCGCGAGCGTGCGAGTGGTGGGGGGCAGGGAGGTCCTCTCTCAGGCCGTGAGTTCCTCCGCCGCTGCGACCCGCTCGCGCGCCGCGCGCACGATCGGCGACTCCCGCACCCGCACCGGCAACACCAGCGCCGCCTGGCGGAAGGCCCGCACCCCCGCGGTCGCGGCGGTGTCGGTCAGGCCGTAGCCCGGCAACCCGTACACCTGCCGCGCCCACCGCGGGAGCGTCGCTGCGCCGAGGGCGGCCAGCGTGCTCCACGCCGGCCGTGCCGGGGTCAGCAGCTGGACCCAGCCGGGCATCGGCGGGATGAGCACGAAGCGGGAGGCGTCCCGGGTGGCCCGGGTGACCGCCAGCTCGGGGCGCATCCGCTCCAGGTAGGCCTCGAGCTCGGCCGCGCTCGCGGGCACGTCGTCGGCCTCGCAGCCGATGAGCACCGCGGCGGTCACCTGCTCGGCGACGTAGCGGTCGGCGTCGGCGTCGGTGAGCGGCACCCCGGCGCGGCGGGCGACAGACAGCAGCGAGTCCACCTCGCAGCAGTGCACCCACATCAGCAGGTCGGCGTCGTCGACGGCGTAGCCGCGCCCGGTGGTCTCCTCGACGGCGGACTTGCCCCGGTGCATGCCGCGGACCCGGCGCACCGTCCGCAGCGCGTCCCGGCGGGTGCCGAAGGTCAGGGTGGCCACGTACTCGGCGGTGCGGGTCAGCCGGGCCCACGGGTCGCTGGTGAAGGCCGCCGAGAAGCGGGCGACGCCGTCCATCGCGACGGGGTGCAGCGCCTGCAGCAGCAGCGCCCGGATGCCGCCGACGGAGAAGGCGGGGTCGGCGTGGATCCGCCAGCTGATGCTGTCGGGACCGAAGAAGCCGAGCAGGTCCTCCTCGGCGGTGAAGTCGCGGATCGAGGGCACCCGGTTCACCGGAGCACGCCCGCCGCGTCGGCTGCCTGCCCGGTGCCGGCCGGCCGCGGATCGGCCCAGAAGTCCAGCAGGACCTCGAGCGTGCGGGGTGGGTTCTCGATCGCGGGGGAGTGGACGGCGCCGGCGATCACCTCGTGCCGGGCCCCCAGCCTGCGCGCCATGTCCTCCTGCTCGGCCGGTGTCCAGGCGTCGTCCGCGACGCCGTGCGTCACCAGCACCGGGACGCCGGTGGCCGCCAGCTCGGCGACGCGGTCCGGCTCGCTGGTCATCGCGTCGGACATGCCGCGCAGGCCCGCGGCGCTGGTGGCGAGGAACCGGCGGGACAGGAACTCGCGGGTCGGCTCGGGCACCAGCTGGGCCGTCGGGTCGGTCATCGCCAGCTGCTCGAGGGTCTCGTTCACCAGTGGCACACCGCCGGCGTCCAGCAGCGGCGCGAGGTGCTCGAGCAGCTGTGCCCGGGCGCCGCCCAGCCGGGAGGGCCCGGAACCGAGCAGGGTGAGCGTGCTGAACGCCGCCGGGTCGGCCAGGACGGCGGCCCGGCTGACCAGCCCACCGAAGGAGTGCCCGACCAGGTGCAGCGTGCGCACGCCCTCGGCGCGCAGCTGCCGGGCGACGGCGACGAGGTCCTCGCCCAGCTCGGCGACCGAGTAGCGCGCCGGGTCGTCGGGACCGGGGGACTCGAACTGCCCCCGCTGGTCGAGGGCGACCACCCGGTAGCCGGCGGTGCACAGCGGGCGCAGCAGCGGCGCGAAGTCCTCCTTGCTGCCGGTGAAGCCGGCGACCAGCAGGACGGTGCCGCGCTCCCCGTCGCCTCCGGTGTCCAGCGCGGTCAGTGGGCCGGCGCCGCCGGCGAACGTGCGGTGCCCCGCGTCGTGGTCGGCGAGCTGCCGGAGGTCGTCGGGCGCGATGGAGAGAGGAGCGCGGCCGTCTGCGCCGCCGGGCAACACCATGGCGCCCAGTGAACCCCGCCCGCGGCTCCCCTGCAGCGGCCCGCCGCGAGCCTGGTGGCGTGTTGGGAGCGGCCGCCCTCCAGGGGCCCGCGCCGAGCCTGCGAGGCGTGGGGGGAAGGGTGGTCCTTCTTCAGAGGTGGGCGCTGACCCGGCCGGGCAGCTGGTGGACGACGACCGGGCCGGTCACCGTGACCAGCCCGCCGGCGGGCAGGCCGGGGGTGGCGATGCGCTGCAGCCCGGCACCGGTCGTGAGGTCGCGCAGGACGACGGCGTCGCCCTCGGGCACCGGCACCGACGTCCCCGCGGCGAGCGGTGCGCGGTCCACCGCGCCCGCGGGCAGGCCGGTCGCGGGCGTGCGCCAGGAGACCGCGCCGCTGCCCTGGTCGACGACCGTGAGCGTCCCGCCGGCCCACACCAGCGCGGTGGTGCCGACACCGCTGACGAGCACCTCGGCGGCCGGCTCGGCCACGGGTGCGCCGAGCGGGGCGCCGTCGGCACCGGCCAGCAGTTGCACGCCGTCGTCCCCGGCGACCACGACCGCCTGCTCGACCCCGGCGAGCGTCGTCCCCCCGGCCACGTCGCGGGTCCACAGCACGGTGCCGTCGTAGCCGTCGAGGAGCCGCACCTGCGTCGTGTCCGCGCAGCGCTGCAGGACGGCGACGCCCGCACCGCCGACGTCGGCGTCCTCGACCGTGCAGTCCTCGTCGGGCGTGGCCCGCCACCGGATGCTGTCGCCGACCGGGTCGAGGGTGAGGACGCCGGTGGGGCTGGTCGCCAGCACGATGCCCTCGGTGCCGGACAGGACGGCGTCGGGGCGCAGGTCGAGGTTGCGGGTCCAGGCCCGCACGCCGGTGTCGACGGAGAGGGCGACCGCCTCGTCGCAGCGGTCCTCGGTGCCGAAGACGGCGACGACGCGACCGCCGACGAGGGTCCAGTCGCAGAGCCGGGCGTTGGCGCGGGTGTAGCGCCAGGCCTCCTCGCCGGTGCCGACGTCGAGCGCCCGCACCCCGGACCCGTCGCCGACGACGACCCGGCCGCCGTCGACCGCCGATCGCGCCGCGCCGTCGGTCGCGGTCGTGGGCGGGGTCCAGGCGACGGAGACGGCACCGGCCGGCGTCCCGCTCGGGACGTCGGCCGGTGCTGCGGTGGTGCTGTCGGTGGCCGCCGCGTCCGAGCCCTGCCACAGCAGGGCGCCGACGACGGCCAGCGCGAGGACGGCCGCCGCCCACACCCACACCCGCAGCGGCGGGCGCATCATCGGCTACCTCCAGGGACCCCCAGGACGGCGGCCCCCCTGCAGGGCCCCGTCACGAGCCTGCGAGTGGCGGGGGTAGGCCCTGTCCAGGGCACCGCCCTGAGCTTGCGAAGGGTGGGTGGGACAGGGTCCTTCCACCTCCATCAGGCGGCGGGCTCGGCCGAGCCCCGGCCGGACCCGCCGCGGCGACGTCGGCGGCGCTTGCGGGCCGCGTTCTCACCGGACTCGCCGCCCTCGCCGGACGGCGCGTCGGCAGCGGCCTCGGCAGGCGCGTCGGCGGCGCCGTCCGCAGCGGCGCCGCTGCCCCGGGTGCGCCGGCGTGGACGGCTCTTGCGGGGGCCGGTCGGCTCCTCGACCTCCGCGCGGGCCGGGCCGCGGCCGCCGCCGGAGCGGGGGCGCTTACCGGTCTCGCCGAGGTCCTCGACGGTCTCGGCGTCCAGGCCCTCGCGGGTGCGCTGCGAGCGGGGCAGCCGGCCGGTCGCGCTCTCGGGCACGTCGAGGTCGCTGTAGACCCACGGGGAGGTGGAGTAGGTCTCCGGCGGGTCGGTGAAGTCCAGCTCCAGCGCCTTGTTGATCAGCTGCCAGCGCGGGATGTCGTCCCAGTCGACCAGGGTGACGGCGACGCCCTCGCTGCCGGCCCGGCCGGTGCGGCCGATGCGGTGCAGGTAGGTCTTCTCGTCCTCGGGGCACTGGTAGTTGACGACGTGGCTGACGCCGGTGACGTCGATGCCGCGGGCGGCGACGTCGGTGGCGACCAGCACGTCGACCTTGCCGGAGCGGAAGGCCCGCAGCGCCTGCTCCCGGGCGCCCTGGCCGAGGTCGCCGTGCACGGCGGCGGCGGCGAAGCCGCGCTCGACCAGCTCGTCGGCCACCTTCTGCGCGGTGCGCTTGGTGCGGCAGAAGACCATGACCAGGCTCCGGTCGCGTGCCTGGAGGACGCGGGAGAGCAGCTCGGGCTTGTCCAGGTTGTGCGCCCGGTAGATGAACTGGGTCGTCTGCGGGACCGTCGAGCCCTCGTCGTTGCCGTGCGCCCGGATGTGCGTCGGCTGGGTCATGAACGACCGCGACAGGGTCACGATCGGGCCGGGCATCGTCGCGGAGAACAGCATGGTCTGCCGCTTCTCGGGGACCATCGCGAGGACCCGCTCGATGTCGGGCAGGAAGCCCAGGTCGAGCATCTCGTCGGCCTCGTCGAGGACCAGGACCTTGACCTTGCCCAGGACCAGGTGGCCCTGCTGGGCGAGGTCGAGCAGCCGGCCGGGGGTGCCGACGACGATCTCGACGCCGGCCTGCAGCGCGGCGACCTGCGGCTCGAAGGCGCGGCCGCCGTAGATGGCCTGCACGCGGATGCCCCGCTTGGCGCCGGCGGCGGCCAGGTCGCGGGAGACCTGCACGCACAGCTCACGGGTGGGGACGACGACCAGCGCCTGCGGGACGCCGTCGCCACCCTCGGCCGGCGGGACGACGCGCTGCAGCATCGGGACGCCGAAGCCCAGGGTCTTGCCGGTGCCGGTGCGGGCC
>DASQNB010000656.1:0-2561 GCA_035645175.1 Geodermatophilus sp. | reverse complement strand
CGTGTAGTCCATGTAGTACTGCGGGTCGTCCTCGACCAGCCGGTAGTAGGCCCGGTTGTCGATGCCCTTGAACGACAGCGTGGGGCCGAGGTGGTTGCCCTCGGCGGTGTGGTTGTAGACCACGTCGAGGATGACCTCGATACCCGCTTCGTGCAGGGTGCGGACCATCCCCTTGAACTCCTGCACGTGCATGCCGTTGTCGGTGTTGCTCGCGTACTCGTCGTGCGGCGCGAAGAACCCGATCGTGTTGTAGCCCCAGTAGTTGCGCAGGCTCTTCTGCTGCAGGGTGTCGTCCTGCACGAACTGGTGCACCGGCATGAGCTCGACGGCGGTCACGCCGAGCTCCTGCAGGTAGGAGATGACCGCCGGGTGGGCGATGCCGGCGTAGGTGCCGCGCAGCTCCTCCGGGACGTCGGGGTGGGTCATCGTCAGGCCCTTGACGTGGGCCTCGTAGATGACGGTCTTGTGGTACGGCGTCTTCGGCGGGCGGTCGACGCCCCAGTCGAAGTACGGGTTGACGACGACGGACTTCGGCATGTGCACCGCCGAGTCCTCGTCGTTGCGCTCACCGCTGTCGAAGTCGTAGCCGAAGACCGACGGGTCCCAGTCGATCTGGCCGTCGATCGCCTTCGCGTAGGGGTCCAGCAGCAGCTTGTTGGGGTTGCAGCGCAGGCCCTGCGACGGGTCGTAGGGGCCGTGCACCCGGTAGCCGTAGCGCTGGCCGGGCTGGATCCCGGGGAGGAAGGCGTGCCAGACGTAGCCGTCCATCTCGGGGAGCCGGATGCGGGTCTCGGTCCCGTCGCCGTCGAACAGGCACAGCTCGACCTTCTCGGCCACCTCGCTGAAGATGGCGAAGTTGGTGCCGGTGCCGTCGTAGGTCGCGCCGAGGGGGTAGGCGGTTCCAGGCCACACCTGGGTCATGGACGAGGTCCTCCTGTGCTGGCGCCCCCGGGACGCCGGGGGCCGGTGGCCTCCCCGCCGCGGGGCGTGCGTGGGGAGGTCGGCGCACGTGGTGCTCCGGCTTGCCGTTGCCCGCCCTCGTGGCCGTCCAACCCTCCGGAGGGTGGCAGTTGCCGAGACCTCGCTCACGCGGCCGTCCCGGGGACGACGACGCCCCCCGCGGAGGTCTCCGTGGGGGGCGTCGTGCGCAGGTCCGGCCGGGGCAGCGACACCGGGTCCGACCTCGTCCGGGGCGCAGGACCCCGGGTGGCACTGGTCCTCGGCGGTGACCGCTCCTGCGACCGGGGACGCTAGGCGGCGACCCCAGCACGTGCAAGCACCGGACGCCAGTGCCGTCGCCCCGCCCGTCCCGCCGTTCGCTCGGGGCTCACGGACGTCGTCCTGTCACTGGCTGGTCGTACCGTCGATCCCGTGCGCGCGACCACCGACATCCGGCCCACCCAGGGGCGCTTCCGCGTCATCAGCGAGTTCCAGCCCTCGGGCGACCAGCCGGCCGCGATCGAGGCGCTCGCCGAGAAGGTGAACTCCGGCGAGAAGGACACCGTGCTGCTGGGCGCCACCGGCACCGGCAAGTCGGCCACCACGGCCTGGCTCATCGAGGAGGTGCAGCGGCCCACCCTGGTGAAGGCGCCGAACAAGACGCTGGCCGCGCAGCTGGCCAACGAGTTCCGCGAGCTGCTGCCCGACGCGGCAGTCGAGTACTTCGTCTCGTACTACGACTACTACCAGCCCGAGGCATACGTCCCGCAGACCGACACCTACATCGAAAAGGACTCCTCGGTCAACGAGGAGGTCGAGCGCCTCCGGCACTCCGCCACCAACAGCCTGCTCACCCGGCGCGACGTCGTCGTCGTCTCCACCGTCTCCTGCATCTACGGCCTGGGGACGCCGGAGGAGTACGTCGACCGGGCCCTGAAGATCAAGGTGGGGGAGGAGCGCGACCGCGACGAGCTGCTGCGCACGCTGGTCACCGAGCAGTACACCCGCAACGACCTGTCGTTCACCCGCGGCACCTTCCGGGTGCGCGGCGACACGATCGAGGTCTTCCCGGTGTACGAGGAGCTGGCCTGCCGGATCGAGATGTTCGGTGACGAGGTCGAGCGGCTGTACTACCTGCACCCGCTCACCGGTGAGGTCGTGCGCGAGGTCGACGAGCTGTTCGTCTTCCCGGCCACCCACTACGTCGCCGGCCCCGAGCGCATGGAGCGGGCGATCGGCACGATCGAGGCCGAGCTCGAGGTCCGGCTGGCCGAACTGGAGCGGCAGGGCAAGCTGCTGGAGGCCCAGCGGCTGCGCATGCGCACCACCTACGACATCGAGATGATGCGCCAGGTCGGCTTCTGCTCGGGCATCGAGAACTACTCGCGGCACATCGACGGCCGCGCCCCCGGCACCGCCGGTGCCTGCCTCATCGACTACTTCCCCGACGACTTCCTGCTCGTCATCGACGAGTCGCACGTGACGGTGCCGCAGATCGGCGGCATGTACGAGGGCGACATGAGCCGCAAGCGGACCCTGGTCGAGCACGGCTTCCGGCTGCCCTCGGCGATGGACAACCGCCCGCTGAAGTGGGAGGAGTTCACCGACCGGATCGGCCAGAC
>DASQNB010000655.1:0-3319 GCA_035645175.1 Geodermatophilus sp. | reverse complement strand
GAGCGCTCGGTGCCGCAGCTGGAGAACGCCGAGTGGGCGATCGCCGAGCGGCCCTTCGGCAGCTACACGCGGCAGCTCGTCCTCGGCCGGAGCCTGGACACCGACCGGCTCGAGGCGCACTACCACGACGGCGTGCTCACCGTCAGCATCCCGGTGGCCGAGAAGGCGCGGTCCCGCAAGATCACGGTCACCCGGGCGGACACTCCGCAGGCCGTCGAGGGCCGCACGGTCGAGGGTCGCACGATCGAGGGCGAGTCGGCCGAGCGGAAGTCGGTCGAGAGCTGATCGGCGGCGCAGTCCACGAGGGCCGGGTCCACGCGGACCCGGCCCTCGTGCCATCCAGGACGCATCCACCACCCGAGACCGAGGGACCGCCATGACCGCACCCGGCTCCCGTGCCGGCGATCCGGTGGGGCGCCTCGACGACCCGGACTTCCCGGCGCTGACCATGAGCCAGGCCGCCGCGCTGCTCGGCGTGCAGGCGGCCTTCCTGCGCAGCCTGGACACCGCCGGGGTCATCCGACCGCACCGCTCCCCCGGCGGGCACCGCCGCTACTCCCGCCACCAGCTGGCCCTGGCCGCTCGGCTGCGCGGCCTGCTCGACGAGGGGCACACGCTGGCCTCCGCGGAGGTGATCCTCGGGCTGCAGGACGAGCTGGCCGACGCCCGGGCCGACAGCGAGCGCCTGCAGGCCACGGTCGACCGGCTGCGCGCCCGCGACGACGGGTGACCGGCGTCCCACCCTCCCGCGGGCCCTGGGGGTGTATGCAGGCCGACCTGGGGCCGGCCATGGGCACCGGCGTCGACGTGGCGATCCGGGCCTCCCGGCCTCACCCTGGTGCGCGGCGGCCTGCGGGCCGCGGCCGACGCCATCCGGCTGGCCCGGCGCACGCTGTCGGTGATCGAGGGCGACCTGTTCTGGGCGTTCGCCTACGACGTCGCGGCGATCCCGCTGGCGGTGGCCGGGCTGCTCAACCTGATGATCGCCGGCGCGGCGATGGCGTTCAGCTCGGTGTTCGTGGTGCCCAACAGCCTGCGGCTGCGCCGGTTCGCCCCGCTGCCGGGCAACGCCGCCGCGACCACCGCCGCCCCCGCCGGCCGTCCGGTGACGCACCGGCAACCGCACGCCGCGCGCGACTGACACCCTGGGCCGACGGCGTGGGGCATCCCGCGGCTGCTCGTGCTCTGCCCACCCCGGTGGGCAGAGCACGCGGTCGGCACGGGCGCCCTCGGGACGAGCGGAGGCACCACCGTGACCCTGGATGATCGACACCGCAGGCTCACCCGACTGGTCGCCGGCTCCGGAGCCGTCTGGGGGCTCACGCTGCTCGCCGCGCCGGGACGGGTCGTCGACGCCCTGTGTCCGGAGCTGCCCGGGTCCCGGCGCTGGGCGGTGCCGCTGCTGGGCGCCCGGCTGGTGATCCAGCACGGCGCCGTCCTGGCCGTTCCGGAAGCGCGGATCGTCCGCATAGGGTCCATGGCGGACCTGCTGCACGCGGCGAGCATGGTGCCGCTGGCCCGGTCGGCGCCCTACCGGAGGGCGGCGGTCATCAGCGGAGCGGTCGCGGCGGGGTACGCGATCCTGGCACCGGCCGTCGCGCCACGGCCGGAGCGGCGGGAGGAGTGATCGTCCGCACCGGCGTCCGCTGCGGCGCCTGACCCGCTCAGCGCGCGACCGCGCGGACGAACCGCCGCAGCTCCTCGACGAGCAGCCCCGGCACCTCCATCGCCGCGAAGTGGCCGCCGCGCGGGAACTCGGTCCAGGACACCAGGTCGACCGCGTCGGCCACCGCCGCACGCGGCGGCCGGAAGAGGTCGTGCGGCAGCACCGCGACGCCGGTCGGCACGTCCCGGGACCAGCCCGGCGTGGGCGCGTGCGCGCGCTCCCAGTAGAGCTGCGCCGACGACGGCCCGGTGCGGGTGAACCAGTAGACGGCGACGTTGGTCAGCAGCTGGTCGACGTCGATCGCACTGGCGGGGTCGGTCCACTCGGCGAACCGCTCGGCGATCCAGGCGAGCAGCCCGGCCGGCGAGTCGGTCAGCGCGGGCGCCAGGGAGAGCGGCCGGGTGCCCTGCACCTTGGCGTAGCCCGACAGCTCGCGGGCGTACCGGGCCGCCTTGTCCTCGGCGGCGGGGTCGCCGGCGGGGTCGATGCCCGTGGTCATCGTCACGTGCAGGCCGGCGACGTGCGCTGCGTCGGCGGCGGCGAGGTCGCGACCGACGTGCGAACCCCAGTCGCCGCCGTGGACGACGTAGCGGTCGTACCCGAGGCGGGCGACGAGCTCGGCCACGGCGCCGGCCATCCGGGCCGGCGTCCACCCGCTGTCCGGCGTGGGTCCCGAGAACCCGTACCCGGGCAGTGACGGGACGACGAGGTGCACCGCGTCGGCCGGGTCGCCGCCGTGCGCCGCAGGGTCGCTCAGCGGCCCGAGCACGCGCAGGAACTCCACCACCGACCCAGGCCACCCGTGCAGCAGCACCAGCGGGACGGCGCCCGGCTCCGGCGACCGCACGTGCAAGGCGTGCACCCGGGTGCCGTCGACCGTCGTCTCCACCTGGGGCCAGGCGTTGAGGGCCGCCTCCTGCGTGCGCCAGTCCCATGCCGACACCCAGCGCCCGGCGAGCTCCCGCACCCGCTCGACCGGGATGCCGCGCTCCCCGGCGAGGTCCTGCGCGACCGGCCAGCGGGTGCGCCGCAGCCGGTCGGCGAGGTCGTCGACCTCCTCCTGCGGCACGTCGACGCGGAAGGGGGTCACGGCGGTCTCGGTCACCTCCCGAGCCTGCCGCACCGCCGTCGGGACCGCCCCACCGAGCACGTCCGCGCGGCCCCGTCCCGAGGCTCGCCCCGAGCGGAGCGAGGGTGAGGAGGAGGGGTCCTTCCTCAGAGAGCGGGCAGGAGCAGCAGCGCGGTCGGCACCAGGAGCAGCAGGCCCGCCGCCAGCAACGCGAGCGTGCGCGCCCAGGCCGGCAGGGGGGACGGCGGCCCGAGCAGCCGCACCACCCGCGCCCCGACCGCGCTGCCCGTGACCGCGAGCGCCCCCGACGGCACGCCCGCTCCCCCGGCGCCGCCGGCCGCCACGACGATCGCCTGGGCCAGCGTCCGCCGCGGCGCGGGCCCCGGCAGCGAGCCCAGTGCCACGTCGTCGGCGCGCATCTCCACCAGCGTGCGCACCGCGGCGTGCGCGCGGGCCGCGGCGGGCAGCACCGGCAGCGCCGCCTCCCACGCCACGAACGGCAGCAGGTACAGGTGGTGGTGCTCGCGCAGGTGCGCCCGCTCGTGCGCGACGACGGCGGCCAGCTGGGCGTCGTCGAGCTCGGC
>DASQNB010000654.1:0-2174 GCA_035645175.1 Geodermatophilus sp. | reverse complement strand
CTCCGGCGACGAGCTCCTGCGCCTCGTGGAGAACGAGGTCGACACCGACGTCCACGTGCGCGGCAACGAGATCGCGGTGACCGGCCAGCCGGCCGACAACGCCTTCGCCGTCGCGGTGTTCGACGAGCTGATCGCGCTGCTGGGCACCGGCCAGGTGCTGCGCCCGGACTCGGTGCGCCGGGTCATCGGCATGCTCCGTGCCGGCGGCTCCGAGCGCCCGGCCGACGTCCTCAGCCTCGACATCATCAGCCGCCGCGGGCGCACGATCCGGCCCAAGACGCTGAACCAGAAGCGTTACGTCGACGCCATCGACGCGCACACCATCGTCTTCGGCATCGGCCCGGCTGGCACCGGCAAGACCTACCTGGCGATGGCCAAGGCCGTGCAGGCGCTGCAGACCAAGCAGGTCAACCGGATCATCCTCACCCGCCCCGCGGTGGAGGCCGGCGAGCGGTTGGGCTATCTGCCCGGCTCGTTGAGCGAGAAGATCGACCCGTACCTGCGGCCGCTGTACGACGCGCTGCACGACATGGTCGACCCTGAGTCCATTCCGCGATTGATGCAATCCGGGACGATCGAAGTCGCTCCATTGGCATACATGCGTGGAAGAACCTTGAATGATGCATTTGTCATTCTCGACGAAGCTCAGAACACCACCGCCGAGCAGATGAAGATGTTCCTCACCCGGCTCGGCTTCGGCTCCAAGATCGTGGTCACCGGCGACGTCACCCAGGTCGACCTGCCCGGTGGCGCGCAGAGCGGGCTGCGGATCGTGCGCGAGATCCTCGACGGGATCGAGGACGTGCACTTCTCCAACCTGACCAGCGCCGACGTCGTCCGCCACCGGCTGGTCGGGGACATCGTCGACGCCTACGAGCGCTGGGACACCGCCAACAACCAGAGCCGGCCGGCGACCGCCCAGCAGCCGGCCCGCCCGGCGCGGCCGCGCCGCCAGGGGAGCTGAGCGCCGTGCCCGTCGAGGTCGCCAACGAGTCCGAGATCGCCGTCGACGAGTCCTCCCTCGCCGCCATCTGCACCTACGTGCTGGCCGAGCTGGGCGTCAACCCGATGGCCGAGCTCTCGGTGCTCTGCGTCGACCCGGACTACATGAGCACGCTGCACGAGCGCTGGATGGGGGAGAAGGGGCCGACCGACGTCCTCGCCTTCCCCATGGACGAGCTGGACACCGGCCGTCCCGACGAGCCCGACCCCGGCCCGGCCCTGCTCGGGGACGTCGTCCTGTGCCCCTCGGTCGCCATCCGCCAGGCGCGGGCGGCCGGCCACACGATGGACGACGAGCTGATCCTGCTGGCGACCCACGGCGTCCTGCACCTCCTGGGCTACGACCACATGGAGCCCGAGGAGGAGAAGGAGATGTTCGGTCTGCAGTCCACGCTGCTCGACGGCTGGCGCGCCGCCCCGCGGGCCCCGATGACCGGTGAGGTCGTCGATCGGGGGCCGGTCAACCGATGACCTCCGGCGAGATCACCCTGCTGGTGATCGCCGTCTGCCTCATCCCGTTCGCCGGTCTGTTCGGCGCGATGGACGCCGCCCTGCAGCGGGTGTCCAAGGCCCGCGTCGACGAGATGCGGCGGGACGGCGTGAAGCGGGCCGGCGTGCTGTCCGACGTCCTCACCGAGCGCGCCCGGCACGTGGCGCTGCTGCTCCTGCTGCGGATCGGCTGCGAGATGGTGGCCGCCGTCCTGGTGGCGGTCATCTTCTACCGGCTGTGGGGCGGGGGCTGGCAGCCGGTGCTCGCCGCCGCCGGGGTGATGACCGTCGTCAGCTACGTGCTGGTCGGCGTCGGCCCCCGCACGCTGGGCCGCCAGCACGCCTACGGCACCGCGCTGGCCGGCGCCGGCGTCGTCCGGCTGCTCGGCCGGGTCCTCGGGCCCATCGCCACGCTGCTGATCCTGGTCGGCAACATGATCACGCCCGGGCGCGGCTTCCGCGACGGGCCGTTCTCCTCCGAGGTCGAGCTGCGCGAGCTGGTCGACATGGCCGAGGAGCGCGGCGTCGTCGAGTCCGGCGAACGGAACATGATCCACTCGGTGTTCGAGCTGGGCGACACCATCGCCCGCGAGGTCATGGTGCCGCGCACCGACGTCGTCTGGATCGAGCGGACCAAGACCCTGCGCCAGGCCCTCGCGCTGGCCATGCGCAGCGGGTTCAGC
>DASQNB010000653.1:0-12992 GCA_035645175.1 Geodermatophilus sp. | reverse complement strand
CCGGCCTCGGCGGCGTCCAGGGCGGTGACCCGCTCGGTCTGGAACCGGACGGTGGCGTCGCGCTCCTGCAGCGCCTGCGGGTCGACCGCGGGCCAGGAGATGGCCTGCCTCAGCCGCTGCTCGGCCAGGTCGCGGGCGGCGTCGAGGCGGCCGTAGAGGTCCTTGACGTACTGCTGTTCGGCATCGATCTCGGGGTGGGGAACGACCTCGGGGTGCGTCGTCGGCACTGCACGTCTCTCTGTCGGCATCCGTCTGCGGACACAGACGAACGCCCATGGTCCCCCTGCATTCCCCGGGGTGCGGGCAGGCCCCGCCGTCCGGTCGACCGGCCGCCCGCGGCGCCTACCGCGCGGCGGGGTGCCGGGACGCGGAGCCGACCAGCCGCTCGGCCAGCTCGGCCGGCCTGCTCAACGCGACCAGGTGCCCGCCGGGCAGTTCCTCGACCGGCAGGCCGAGCCGCTCGGCGGCCACCCGCCGTTGGAAGCCCACGGGGAAGAACCGGTCGTCCCGGCCGGCCAGGACTCGGGTCGGCACGCCGGGCCAGCCGGGTAGCGGCCACGGCTGGGTGAACGGCGTCCCTGACTGGGCGAACGGCGTGGGCGCAGTGGCCATGACCGCGGGCGGGACGTCGTGGGTGAACGCGTCGTCGTCCAGCGGCCAGCCGTGGGTCCGCGCGGCCTCCGTCCGGGCCCGCTCGTGGCCGGTGGCCGTCCACCACTCGCCGCCGGTCTCGCCCGGCCGGGGGATCATCGCGTTCAGCAGGACCAGCCGGTCGACCGGGAGCCGGCCGCAGACCAGCGGCGCGGTGAGCCCGCCCATCGACTGGCCGACGACGACCAGCGGCCCGCCGGGTGAGCCGGCCGCCGCGTCGAGCACCGCCTGCACGTACTCCGCCAGGCCGGCGGAGTCGTCCCCGGCGGGCAGGTCGACGGCGACCGCAGCCTGCCCGCGTTGCTCCAGCTCGGGCACCAGCCGGTGCCAGTACCAGGCCTGGCCGCCGGCTCCCGGGACGAGGAGGAACGTCGCGCGCACGTCCTCCTGACTGCCGGCGGTCGCAGGACTCATCGCCCGGAGCGGCGGGCGGCGGCCGCCCAGTGCGGTGCACCCAGCCGGTCGGCCAGCGCGGCGGCGGCGCGCAGGTGCGCGGCCGCGTCGTCCGGCCGGCCGAGCGTCCCGGCGAGCAGGCCCAGGTACAGGGCGGTCGGGCCGACGGTGACCAGGCCGCTGCCGGCTCCGGCGAGCTCGTCCGCAGCCGGCAGCAGGTCGGCGTACAGCCGAGCGGCCGCCGTCCGGTCCCCGCTGCGGACGGCGGCCAGCGCGGACAGGCAGGCGCGTGCCTCGTACAGGTGGTCGCGGGGTGGGTCGGCGACGAGCTCGTCCGGGACGACGTCCTGTCCGGCCGGCACCGGGGCGGGAGGGGGTGCCGGTCGAGGAGCGAGGTGCGGCGCCTGGGCGAGGACGTCGGCCTGCAGCTGCCGCAGCGCCGGGCCGGGGTCGAGGCCGGCCTCGGTGCGCAGCACCGCGGAAGCCCGCCGCAGCTGCGCCAGCGCGTCGCCCTGCCGGCCGGACCGGTAGAGCGCCAGCGCGAGCAGCCGCCAGGCCTCCTCGCGCAGCGGGGTCGCCGCGACGAGGGCCTCCAGGTCGGCTCCGGCGGTGCCCGCCCGGCCGAGGGCGATCGCGGCGTCGGCGCGGCGCTCGATGGCGACCAGCCGCAGCTCCTCCAGCCGGGCCGCCTCGCCGCGCGCCCAGGCCGCCCCGGCGACCTCGGCGTAGGCGGGGCCGCGCCACAGCGCCAGCGCCCCGTCGAGCGCCGCGTGCGCGTCGGCGGCCCGGCCGGCGGCGAGCAGCGGTCCCGCGGCGTCGATCGCGGCCTCGAACCGCCCGGCGTCGGTGTCCTGCGGCCGGGCGCGCAGGGCATAGCCGGGGGCGGCGGTGACCAGGAGGCGGGCGGGGGAACGCGGCGGCCGGTCGGGCTCCAGGGCCCGCCGCAGCGCGCCGACGAAGGTCTGCACCGCGCCGACGGCGCCCTCGGGCGGGTCGTCCCAGAGGTCGTCGACCAGCCGGGCCACCGACACGACGCGGCCGCGCGCGACCAGCAGGCGGGCCAGCACCTCGCGGTGGCGGGGCCCGCGCAGGTCGAGCGGCCGCCCGCCGTCCTCGGCCTGCAGCGGGCCGAGCACCCCGAACACCACCATCTCGGCGCCGACGCTACGGCACCCGGCGGACGTCCCTGAGCGCGCGCTGACCGGTTGCTGATCGGCGCGGCCGAGCGTGGTCGGCATGAGCACCCCCACCATCCCCGGCTTCACTCAGCAGCGCGTCGACGTCGCCGACGGCGTCGCACTCGACGTCGCCACCGGCGGCTCGGGCAGCCCCGTCGTCCTGCTGCACGGCTTCCCGCAGACCCACCTGATGTGGCGGCACGTCGCCGTCGACCTGGCCGCCGAGCACACCGTCATCTGCCCCGACCTGCGCGGTTACGGCGCCAGCGACAAGCCCGCCGACGACGGACAGACCTACGCGAAGCGCACGATGGCCGCCGACGTCGTCGCCGTGGCCCGCGCGCTCGGCCACGACCGGTTCGCGCTGGTCGGCCACGACCGCGGCGCCCTGGTGGCCGTCCGCGCCGGGCTGGACCACCCCGAGGTCGTCACCCACCTGGCCGGCCTCGACGTGCTGACCAACCTGGACACCTGGGACGTGCTGTCCGGGCTGTCGGCCTCGGTGGCCTGGCACCTCTACCTCATGGCGCAGCCGGCCGGGCTGCCCGAGGCGATGATCAGCGGTGCGGCGGACGAGTTCTTCGGCTCGTTCCTCGACGCCTGGGCCAGCGACCCCGCCGCGATGCCGGCCGACGTCCGGGCCGAGTACCTGCGCGCCTCCCGCGCGGCCGTGCCCTCGATCGTCGCGGACTACCGCGCCTCGGCGCACGTGGACGTGGAGCACGACCGGGCCGACCGGGAGACCGGCAACCGGCTGCGCATGCCGGTGACCGTGCTGCAGCAGGACTGGGGCCCCGAGCTCAGCTCCGGCGCCGCCGCGATGTGGAGCGCGTGGGCGGCCGACCTGGACCACCGCACCGTCACCAGCGGGCACTTCATGGCCGAGGAGGCGCCCGGCGAGGTCATCGCGGCCGTCCGGGCCCTGCTGGCCCGCTGACCGGAGGGGCCCCTGCGACAGGTGGGACGGCAGCGCGCAGGGCGGGTGCTGACGGCAACCCGGAGGTCACCTCCGCGACACGTCGGCTGCCTACCGTCGGGACTCGACCTCTGGAGGTGCCCCATGAGCCCGACCACCACCGAACCGCAGACCGACCCCTGGCTCCGCCGGAGCCCGGCGCGGCGCACGCCGCCGCGCCCGGACCGGAGCGCCTGGACCTGCCCGAACTGCCAGCGGGAGACCCTCCCGCCGCGCAAGCGCTGCGCCGACTGCGGCACGTCCCGCTACTGAAAGGACCCCCCTGCCCCCCACCGCTCGCAGGCTCGCGGCGGGACCCTGCAGGGGGGCCTCAGCGGGCGGGCGGGGCGCCGCGCAGTCGGACGACGGTGGCGCGGTACCGGCGCCTGCCCACCAGCCGCCAGGCCAGCCGGGTCGACACCGGCAGCCCGGCGAGCAGCCGGGCCCGGTCGTCGGCGGAGGCGTCCTCGAGGGCCAGCCCGAGCACCAGTGACCGCTCGCGCCGCGACAGCGGGCAGCGTGCGGCGCGCGTCACCTCCGCCCACGCCGCGGGGGACAGGTGCTCGGCCAGCAGCGGCAGCAGGTCCCGCTCCTCCTCGGCGGTCTGCCGCTCGACAGCGTCGGCGAGGTCCAGGCAGGCCAGCGCGAACGTGTTGCGCGCCTTGTCCGAGCAGGCGACCCCCCACTGCCGCGCGGCGGTGGACAGGCCGCGCAGCCGGTCGTCCAGGCCGGCGACGCGGGCGGTCCAGGCCTCGGCGTGCGGCCGCGTGGACGGCGCCGCGCGCAGCAGCGCGGGCCACAGCAGCTCCCGCTCGGTGGCGTGGTGGTGCAGCAGCAGGCGGCCGAGCAGGTCGGCGTGCCCGGTCAGCGTGCGCGTGCGGTCGGGGTCGGTGGCCGGGGCCCACGCGGACAGCTCGGCCAGCAGTCGCAGCTCGCGACGCACCAGCCGGTGCAGCACCAGCTCCCAGGCGACCGCGCGGGAGGGCGGGGCGTCGGCCGGCGGACCGGCGTCGGGGCGGGTCTCCAGGGCGAGGGGACGGGGGAGCGCCGCGGCGGGGGGCATGGGCACCTCGATGCGGTCGGGCGGTGTGTCCGGGACGGCTGCCGAGCGTAGGCACGACGGGTCCCGGAGCGACAGGGCTCTCGGTCCCTGTCCCGACGGGATGGCGGACGACGACGCGCGGAGCGAGGAGGGACAGGAGGGGCCCCGGGCCGTTACGTTGCGGCGGTGAGCGTGATCGCCCGGAACCGGGTCCGCGTGAGCGGGGTCCCTGACGGGCGGCCGATGGTCTTCGCGCACGGCTTCGGGTGCGACCAGGAGATGTGGCGCCTCGTCGTCCCGGCGTTCGAGACCGACCACCGCGTCGTCCTGTTCGACTACGTCGGCTCGGGGCGGTCGGACCTGTCCGCCTACGACCCGGTCAGGTACGGCTCGCTGGAGGGGTACGCCGCGGACGTCGTCGAGATATGCCGCGAGCTGGACCTGGACGACGTCGTCCTCGTCGGGCACTCGGTGAGCGCGATGATCGGCGTGCTGGCCGCCGCGCGGGCACCGGAGCTGTTCGGCGCGCTGGTCATGGTCGGGCCCAGCCCGCGCTACGTCGACAACGGCGACTACGTCGGCGGGTTCTCGCGAGAGGACATCGCCGCGCTGCTGGAGTCCCTCGACAGCAACCACCTGGGCTGGTCGGCCGCGATGGCCCCGGTCATCATGGGCAACCCCGACCGGCCCGAGCTCACCGCCGAGCTGACCAACAGCTTCTGCCGCACCGACCCGGACATCGCCCGGCAGTTCGCCCGCGTCACCTTCCTCTCCGACAACCGCGCCGACCTGCCCGGCGTCCGCGTGCCCACGCTGGTGCTGCAGTGCACCGCCGACGCGATCGCCCCCGAGGCGGTGGGCCGCTACGTGCACGAGCACGTCCCCGGCAGCGTGTACACCCTGCTGAGCGCCACCGGGCACTGCCCGCACCTGTCGGCGCCGGCGGAGACGACCGCCGCGATCCGGGCCTTCCTCGGGTAGCCGGGGATGGACGCGCCGCGGCGACCCGACCCCCGGGAGGGCCCGGCGGGGCTGCGCCGGCTGCTCGAGGACGACCCCGCCGACCTGTACGAGAACGCTCCCTGCGGGTACTTCTCCGCGCTGCCCGACGGGCAGGTCGTCAAGGCCAACCGCACCTTCTGCGAGTGGACCGGCCGACCGGTCGGTGAGCTGATCGGGCTGCGCTTCCAGGAGATGCTCAGCGTCGGCGGCCGGGTGTTCTACGAGACGCACCTGGCTCCGCTGCTGCGCATGCAGGGGATGGTGCGCGAGGTCGCCCTCGACGTCGTCCGGGCCGACGGGTCGCTGCTGCCGTGCCTGCTCAACGCCGTCGAGGTGCGCGACGACCGCGGTGCACCGCTGCTGGTGCGCGCGACGGTGTTCGAGGCGACGTCCCGGCGCCGCTACGAGCGCGCGCTGCTGGCCGCGCAGCGGGCGGCCGCGGAGTCCGAGCGTCGGGCGCGCACGCTGCAGCAGGTGGTGTCGGAGGTGTCGGCGGCGGCGTCGGCGCGCGACGTGGCCGAGGTGATCGTGCGCCGCAGCCGCGAGGCGGTCGGGGCCAGCGGCGCCGCACTGTGGCTCACCGTCGAGCGGCGGGCGTCGACGCGGCACGAGCCGTCGGTGCCGCCGCTGGAGCTGGTCGCCGCCGACGGGATCCCCGCCGACCTGCTGGAGGCGATGGAGTCCGCGGCGCTCGGCGGCGCCGAGCTGGTGCGCGACGGCGGGGTGCACATGGTGCCGCTGGGGGCCGGACTGCGGGCGGTGTGGCCGGGCCTGGCCGCCGCGATGGCCGACGCCGGTCAGGAGGCGCTGGTCGTCGTCCCGGTGGACGCCGACAGCCGGCACCTGGGCGCGCTGGTGCTGCTGCTCGGGGTGACCGGCGACAGCGGGCTGATCGACCTGGCCGCGCCCGGCGACCGGGGCACGCTGGCGCAGGCCGACGCCGACCTGCTGGCCACGGTGGGCCGCCAGGCCGGCCAGGCGCTGGAGCGGGTGCGGCTGTACGAGGAGACCGCCCGGGCGGCCGAGCGCTCGGCGTTCCTGCTCGACGCGGCCCGGCTCATGGCCTCCGCCGGCGACGTCGTCGAGACCGCCGAGCGGCTGGCCGAGCTCGCGGTGCCGCGGCTGGCCGACCTGTGCGTCATCGACCTGACCACCGAGCGCGGGCTGACCCGCCCGGCGGCCCGGCACGGCGACCCGGCCCGGCGGGAGCTGGTCACCGAGCTGGAGCAGCAGCACCTCCCGCACCGCGGGGCGCCGCACCCCAGCGTGCGGGCGATGGAGCTGGGCCGGACGGTGTGGATCCACGAGGTGACCGACCGGTGGCTGGCGGAGGTCACCGCCGACCCGCGGCACCTGGAGATCGCCCGCGAGCTGGAGCTGGTCAACATGGTGTGCGTGCCGCTGGTGGCCGCCGGGCGCACGCTCGGCGTGGTCACCCTGTGCAGCGACCGGCGGCGCGGGCCGTTCAGCCCGGCCGACGTCGAGGTCGCCGAGCAGCTGGCGCTGCAGGTGTCGCAGGTGGTGGACAAGGCGCAGCGCCTGGAGCTGGAGACCAGGACGTCGCACACGCTGCAGGGCAACCTGCTGCCGCCGGCGCCGCCGCCGGTGCCCGGGCTGGCGGCCGCCGTCCGGTACCTGCCGGCCAGCCGCGGTGCCGACGTCGGCGGCGACTTCTACGACGTCGTCCCGCTGCCCGGCGGGCAGGTGGCGCTCGCCGTGGGGGACGTGGTCGGGCACGACATCACCGCCGCCGCGGTCATGGGGCAGCTGCGCAGCGTCTACCGGGCGCTGCTGAGTGACCGGCCGCCGCCCAGCGCGGTCATCGACAAGCTGCAGGCGGGCTGGTCGCTGTTGGGCCTGCAGCGGATGGCCACGGCGCTGTTCGCGGTGCTCGACCCGGCCACCGGCCGGCTGCGGATCGCCTCCGCCGGGCACCTGCCGCCGGTGCTGGTCGCGGGCGGGAGGGCGCAGCTGCTCGACGTGCGGCCCAGCCGGATGCTCGGCGCGCCGCCGGCCCCCGGTCCGGCGGAGGAGTGGGCGGGGGTGCTCGCGCCGGGCGCGACGCTGCTGCTCTACACCGACGGGCTGGTGGAGAGCCGGGACGCCGACATCGACCGGGGCCTGGCCGCGCTGCTGGAGGCCGCGGAGCGGGCCGGCACCAGCGACCCCGACGAGCTGTGCGACCGGCTGCTGGCCGAGCTGGCGAGCGGTGTCCGCGCCGACGACGTGGCGCTGCTGGCGATCACCCGGTGCGCCCGGCACTGAGCGCACCCGACGGCCCTGGCGCTGGGTGCACCCGACGCGCCACCATCGGTGGAGGGCAGCTGCGGCGCGGGAGGCGGCCATGGAGCGTCCACCCAACCCGGTGACCGAGTCGATCGACGGGGCCACCGGCGACATCACGATGTCCGGCGACGCGATGCGCTGGTCGCCGGAGCTGGCCGAGGGGCAGGGGTCAGCGGGCTCGTTCGGGTCGGCTGCCCCGCCCGGGGTGGACGTCGCCGCCGGGTTCGGCGCGCTGCTCGGCCTGGACGGGCCCGGGGTGCGGCGGCTGGTGTCCGGCGCGGTGACCTCGCTGGCGACCGTGGCCGGTGACGTCGTGGCCGAGCTGCGGCAGCTCACCCGCGGCACCGAGGAGGACGACGACCCGGCGGACGACGACGAGGTCGCGCCCGGCCCGCCGCCGTCCCCACCGTCGGCGCCGTCCGGCCCGTGAGGGCGGCTCGCCACCCACCTCCGCGTCGATCACGGGGTTCCTGCCGGCGACACGCGACGACGCGCCGCCGGAGCCGGCAACGACTCCATGATCACGGCCGGATGCGGGCGCGCCCCCCGTGGTGCCGCCCTGTACAACCAGAGGGGCACAGCCACACCGACGTGGGGAGTCGCACCGCATGAGCAGTCCGCTGACCCTGGCGCCCGCACCGCCGTCCGAGGCCGCCGAGGAGGTCCGCGCGCAGGTGCGGGACTTCCTGGCCGCCGAGCGGGACGCGGGCACCTTCACCACCCACGTGGACACCTGGCTGTCCGGTGTCGACCCGGCCTTCTCCCGCAAGCTGGGGGAGCGCGGCTGGCTGGGGATGACCTGGCCGAAGCGTTACGGCGGGCACGAACGCTCGGCGATGGAGCGCTACGCGGTGACCGAGGAGCTGCTGGCCGCGGGCGCGCCGGTGGCGGCGCACTGGATCGCCGACCGGCAGTCCGGCCCGAACCTGCTGCGCTACGGCACCGAGGCGCAGCGCCAGGAGATCCTGCCGCGGATCGCCGCGGGGGAGTGCTACTTCGTCATCGGCATGAGCGAGCCGGACTCCGGTTCGGACCTGGCCTCCATCCGCACCCGCGCGTCCCGCGACGCCGACGGGGACTGGGTGGTCAACGGCGCCAAGGTGTGGACGTCGAACGCCCACTTCTCGCACTACGGGATCGTGCTGGTGCGCACCTCCCCGGCCGACCCGGCCAACCGGCACGCGGGGCTGTCCCAGCTGCTCGTCGACCTCTCCCTGCCCGGCATCACGATCAACCCGATCCGCATCCTGGACGGCGGTCACCACTTCAACGAGGTGGTGTTCCAGGACGTCGTCGTCCCCGGGGACATGCTGCTCGGGGAGGAGGGCGCCGGCTGGCACCAGGTGACCGCGGAGCTGGCGTTCGAGCGGTCCGGGCCGGAGCGGTTCCTGTCGACCTACCCGCTGATCGCGGAGTTCGCCCGCCGCGCCCGCGACACCGGTGACGCCGCGCAGCTGGCCACCCTGGGCCGGCTCGCGGCACGGTTGCTGGCGCTGCGCCAGCTCTCGCTGCGCATCGCGGCGGCGCTGGACCGCGGCGAGCTGCCCGACATCCCGGCGGCGCTGGTCAAGGACGTGGGGACGACGTTCGAGGCCGACGTGGCCGACGAGATCCGCCGGGTGGTCGAGGTGCCCGTGTCGCTGGAGTCGCCGGACCCGCTGGGCCGGGCGCTGGCCGAGGCGCAGCTGCACGCACCGGGCTACACGCTGCGGGGCGGGACCAACGAGATCCTGCGCGGGATCGTGGCACGAGGGCTGGGACTGCGATGACGACGACGGGTGAGCACCGCAGCGAGGAACGAGCGAGGAGCGGAGCGAGCGCGGAGTCGAGCGGGAGGCAGAACGATGAGTGATCAGGACCTGGTGGTCGCCACCGTCCGCGACGTCCTCGCGAAGCACGAGCCGTTCGCGCTCACCGCGGACACCATGTGGGACGGAGGGCTGTGGGCGGACCTCGCCGAGGCCGGGCTGACCGGGGTGGGGCTGCCCGAGGAGGCCGGCGGGTCCGGCGGCGAGCTGGCCGACGCGGTCGCCGTCGTGCGCACGCTGGCCGCCGGCGCGGCGGCGGTGCCGGTGGCCGAGCAGCTGCTGGCCGCCGGCCCGGTGCTGCTGGCGGCCGACCTGGACCTGCCCGACCCGGCCGAGCCGCTGACGCTGGCGGTCGCCGGGGCGGTCACCGCCGAGCCCTCGGACGACGGCGACGGCCCGGGGCGCTGGACGCTGACCGGCACCGCGACCGACGTCGCGTGGGCCGGGGTCGCGCGGCACGTCGCCGTCCTGGCGGCCGCGCCGGAGGGCATCGAGGGCGCGGTCCTGGCGCTGGTCGACGCCGAGGGGCTGGCCACCAGCGACGCGCGCAACCTCGCCGGGGAGCCGCGCGGCTCGCTGGTGCTGGGCGGCGCGCCCGCGTCCGGTGCGCTGCTGACGCCGGCCAGGGCCCGGGAGGTGCGCGCCCGGTACGCGCTGGCGCGCGCGGTGCAGCTGAGCGCGGCCCTGGAGCAGGTGCTGGCCTGGACGCTGCAGTACGCCGGGGAGCGGCAGCAGTTCGGCCGGCCGCTGGCGAAGTTCCAGGCGGTGCAGATGCAGCTGGCGCAGATGGCCGGCGAGGTCACCGCGGTGAGCGCGCTGGTCGACGCCGCCGTCCACACGCTGGAGCGGGGGGAGGACGTCGTCCTGGCCGCGGCGGCGGCGAAGGTGCGCGCGGGGGCGGCCGTCGAGGTGGTCGCCCGGCTGGCGCACCAGGTGCACGGCGCGATCGGGTTCACCCAGGAGCACAAGCTGCACCACCTGACGCGGCGGCTGTGGTCCTGGCGTGACGAGGCCGGCTCGGAGCTGACGTGGTCGCAGGTGCTGGGCGTGGGGCTGCTCGCCGGGGGCGGCGACGACGTCTGGCCCGCGCTGACCCGGGTGGTCTGAAAGAGGACGTTCTTGCCTCCCGCCACTCGCGAGCTCGCGGCGGGGCCCTGCAAGGGGGCCGGCGGGACCAGGGACGGGGCCGGCCCGGGACGGCCGCGGCGGGCTCCTGCAGGGAGGCCGCCACACCCCGTCGCCGGGCCGGCCGGGTCGCCCGGCCGGCCCCGCGGCGGCGCTCACGCGGTCTCGGGCACCCGCAGGTGGGCCAGGACGAGGTCGAACTCCCGTACATCGGTGACGGCCAGGCCCATCGCCGGCGCGAACTCGTCGCGCAGCGCGCGGGCGTTCTCGCGGGTCTCGATCATGTCCTCGCGGCTGTCGTACGTGACCGCCGAGACGGCCATCCCCTCCGCGGGATGGGTCATGAGGCTCACGCTGCAGAAGCCGGCGAGGTCGTCCAGCCGTGGCATGAGGCTCATCCGGAACATGTCGATGCTGCGCTCCATGCCGTCCGGGTCGCCGCGCAGCCAGGTCACCCGGGTGCAGGCGCCGTGGTGGGCCTCGTGCCGGCGGTGCATGGCCGACACCTCCCACTCCCGTACCTCGACCTCGCCGCCGAAGACCTCCATCGCCCGGTCGCGCAGCGGCCGTACCCCCTCGGCGCTGGCCTGCATCGACTCCCGGTCGCGCCAGGACGTCGTCACGATGCACAGGCCGGTCTCGTGGTCGGCCAGCATGGACAGGCCGACGCACCCGTCCATGGCCTGGACGGCGGGCATCACCTCGTCGCGGACGTAGTCCGTCCCCCGGTCGATGGATCGCGGGTTGCCGTGGATGGTGGTCGAGCGTGCGTACATGGCACCGTTCCTCTCCAGGACGCTGGAGTTCCCAGGCGGCGGTGCTCCGGCGGCATCGCCGCCCGCCCAGCGTCCTCGCGCCCGTGCCGGGAGGCAACGCCCTGGTGCGCCCCACCGTGGGGCCGTGGCGACGCCGTACCTGGACGAGCTCGTCCGCCGGCTGCGTCTCGTCCACCCGGGACGTCGAGGCCGGGGCCGGGGCGAGGGCGCGACCATCGGGTGGCGGGACGACCGGCTCGGGCACCCGCTGCTCCTGTTCGTCGGCGAGCGCGACCTCGCGGCTGCCGGAACGTCCCTCGGCGAGGACTGCCGGGACCTGCTGTGGCCGGACGGCACCATCGAGGAGGCGGGCGTGAGCTGCTGCTCGTCCACGTGGGAGAGGTCGTCGCGACCCGGGACACGACCGCGCCGCTGGGCATCACACCTGCGGGACCGGAGTGGCCCGAGGACCGCTGACCACCACTGGACCTGCGCCCCGCGGGGTGCGGTGCCGGGTTCGGCACGAGCCGTCGCCTCGACCCCGGTTCGTGCGGAGGTCCCGCACGGTCGGCGTCTCACCGCACCGCCCGTGTCCGCACGTCGTCTCCTCGACACGTGCACGTGTCGACGTGTCGGCTCGTCGACCCCGCGCGGCTCCGGCGGTGGCCGTCGTCCGCCCGGGACGGGCAACATGCCGGGGTGACTCACGCGAGCGACCGACACGGACACACCCACCGCCTCGACCTCGCCGACGCCACGGTGCGCGAGTGGGACGCGACGGTCGTCGCGGCCGACGCCGAGCAGGGCATCGTGCTCGACCGCAGCGCCTTCTACCCCGGCGGCGGCGGACAGCCGCCGGACGAGGGCGTGCTGCTGTGGGGTGGCGTCCGCACCCGGATCGCCGGCACCCGGAAGGGCGACGAGCTCTACCTCCTCCCGGTCGACGGCGACCCGCTACCGCCGCCGGGCACCGCCGTCCGCGGCGCCCTCGACGACGAGCGGCGCACCCGGCTCATGCGCACGCACTCCGGCCTGCACGTGCTCACCGGCGTGGTCTTCCGCGACTTCGGGGCGCTGGTGACCGGCGGCAACATGGAGCCGCTGACCGCGCGGATGGACTTCGACCTGGCCGAGGTGCCGCCGGACTTCAAGGAGCGGGTCGCCGGGGCGGTCAACGCCGAGATCGCCGCCGACCGCCGCATCGAGGTGACGACGCTGCCGCGCGAGGAGGCGTTCGCCATCCCCGACATCATCCGGACGGCGACCGACCTGCTGCCGCCCGACATCGAGGTCGTGCGGATCGTCGACATCGTCGGCCTCGACACCCAGGCCGACGGCGGCACGCACGTCGCCTCGACGTCGCTGGTCGGCCGGGTCGAGGTGACCAAGATGGAGAACAAGGGCCGCGGCTTCCGGCGACTGCGCATCCGGATCGTCTGAAGAAGGACCCGTCCTCCCCACCCCTCGTAGAAGGACCCTCTCCCCGAGCCCTTCGCCAGCTCAGGGCACGCCAGGAGAGGGGCGGGGCCCTGGACGGGGCCGCCTCCGGCTGCCGTTCCTCCGGTCACCGCGCTGCGCGGGCGCCGAGCGACACGGCGTGCGTCATCCGCAGGCTGCCACTGGCCCACACCAGGACGTCGTGCAGCCGCAGCCGGGTCGGCGAGACCCCGCCGGTGGAGCCGAGCACGTCCGCCACTGCCGCCTCGAGGACGGCGAAGGCCTCGGCGTTGGCCTGCAGCTCCCGGTGCACCACCGCCTCCACTCCGCTGTCGCCCTCCTCGACGTGCGGCAGCAGCT
>DASQNB010000652.1:0-6276 GCA_035645175.1 Geodermatophilus sp. | reverse complement strand
ACGTCGAAGAGCAGGTGCGCCTCGATGAGCTCCAGGCCCTTGTTGACCAGGGTCGCGGAGTTGATCGTCACCACCGGGCCCATCGCCCACGTCGGGTGCGCCAGCGCCTGCTCGACGGTGACGTCGGCCAGCTCGGCGGCGCTGCGGCCGCGGAACGGCCCGCCGCTGGCGGTGAGCACCAGCCGGGCCACCTCGCCGCGGGCACCGCCGCGCAGGCACTGCGCCAGCGCCGAGTGCTCGGAGTCGACCGGCACCAGCTGCCCCGGCGCCGCCGCGGCGGTGACCAGCTCCCCGCCGGCCACCAGCGACTCCTTGTTGGCCAGCGCGACGGTGCGCCCGGCGTGCAGCGCCGCCAGCGTGGGACGCAGCCCGATCGACCCGGTGATGCCGTTGAGGACGACGTCGGCCGGGCGCGCGGCCAGCTCCTCGGCCGCCCGCGGGCCGGCGAGGATCTCCGGCAGCGCGTACTCGCCCCGGGACCACCCCCGCGTCGACGCCGCGGCGTAGAAGGCCAGCTGCAGGTCCTGGGCCGCGGTCGCCCGCGCGACCGCCACGGTGCGGACGCCGAGGGACAGCGCCTGCTCGGCGAGCAGGCCGACGTCCCCGCCGCCGGCGGCCAGGCCGGTGACCCGCAGGCGGTCCGGGTTCTGCCCGGCCACCGCGATCGCCTGCCGGCCGATCGACCCGGTGGAGCCCAGCACCGTCACCTCGCGCACGCCGTCCACGGTTCTCCTCGTTCGCTGCCGCGGCCCGCTCCTCGGTCGCTGGCGCTCCCTGCGATGCTCACGGGCCTGTCCGCTCACGCCGCATCCTCCCCGACGCGGGCGCCGACCCGGCGCGCCCGCCTCCCTCGGCGGGTGCCGCGGATCGGGGGCTGGCAGGATGGCGGGCGAGCTCGTGAGCCGGCCGGTGGACGACACGGCCGCGGTGCGAGCGCGCACGAGCGCCAGCGAGGAGAGAACGTGAGCGAGCAGACCCACCGCGAGCGGATCAGCATCGACCACCCCGGGACCCAGCGGGTCAACCAGCCCGGGCGCGAAGAGGGCATCGTCCGGGCCGACGCGCACCCGATCGAGCACGAGCGGCCCGAGGACTGGGGCTGGCACGGCGAGACGGGCAGGTGGGGCCGCATCGGGGCGATCGGCGCGACGCTGTTCATGCTCGCCTACCTGTTCGGCAACCACGAGGGCCGCGTCGAGGACTTCTGGGTCGTCGGCATCGCCGCCCTGATGGTCCTGATCCTCGTGCTGGACTGGCGGCGCCGGCGGAACGCCTGGCGGGCCAAGTAGGGGACCCTTCTGCCCCCCACCGGAGAAGGACCCCGTCCTCCTCACCGTTCGCCAGCTCACGGCGAGCCTCGGGACGGGGCCGTCCCGGGACGGGGCTGCGGCGAGCCTCGGGACGGGGCCGGGCCCGGGACGGAGCCGTCGGCTACGCCACGCCGACGCCGATCGCCAGCCCGACCGCGTACGTGACCCCGGCCGCGACCGCGCCGAACAGCAGCTGGCGGCCGGCCGCGTACCACCACGGCCGCGGGGTGAAGCGGGACGACAGCGCGCCCGCGGTGGCCAGGCCCAGTCCGCCGCACAGCAACGCCGCCCACAGCAGCGACAGGCCGAACAGGTAGGGCAGCAGCGGGATCACCGCGCCGGTGGCGAAGGTGACGAACGAGGAGGCCCCGGCCGTCCACGGCGAGGGCTTGTCGGCCGGGTTGAGTCCGAGCTCGGCGACGACGTGCAGCCGCAGCGCGGTGTCGGGGTCGCGGTGCAGCTGGACGGCCACCTGCTGGGCCAGCTCCTCGTCCACGCCGCGCACCCGCAGCATCTGCACCAGCTCGGCGAGCTCGCCGCGCGGGTTGCGCTCGAGCTCGCGGCGCTCCTTCTCCACCTCGAGGTCCAGCTGCTCGTTCTGCGTGCGCACCGAGGTGTACTCCCCCAGCGCCATGGAGATCGCGCCGGCGACCAGGCTGGCCACGCCGGACAGCACCACCGTGCGGGACGACGCCCCCGCGCCGCCGACGCCGGCGACCAGCGCGGTGTTGGTCACCAGCCCGTCCATGGCGCCGAAGACGGCGGCCCGCAGCCAGCCGCCGGAGACGTCGGCGTGGGTGTGCTCGTGCGCCTCGGCAGCCGGGGCCTCCGAGCTCACTGGTCCGCCTCGGCGCCCATCTCCACCGGCGGCTCGAGGGAGGGCTGCGGCAGGGCCACGGCCGGGACGCCCAGGAGGACCCCGTCCTCCTCACCCCTCGCAGGCTCGGGGCGAGCCTCGGGACGGGGCCTCTGGTCGGCCGCGGCCAGCTGCCCGCAGGCGCCGTCGATGTCCTGGCCGCGGGTGTCGCGGACCGTCGTCGGCACGCCGTGCGCGCGCAGCCGGGCCACGAACTCGCGCTGCGCCGGGAGGGGGCTGGCGTCCCACCTGCTGCCCGGCGTCGGGTTGAGCGGGATGAGGTTGACGTGCGCGCGCCGGTCGGCGAGCAGCCGGCCGAGCAGGTCGGCGCGCTCGGGCTGGTCGTTGACCTCGCGGATCAGCGCGTACTCCACCGAGTACCGGCGGCCGGTGCGTTCGGCGTAGGCGTCCGCGGCGGCGACCACCTCCCCGACCTTCCAGCGCGTGTTGATCGGCACGAGGGTGTCGCGCAGCTCGTCGTCGGGTGCGTGCAGGCTGACCGCGAGGGTGACCGCCAGGCCCTCCTCGGTGAGCCGCCGGATGGCCGGGACGACGCCGACGGTGGAGACGGTCACCGAACGCTGGGACAGCCCCAGGCCGTGTGGCGCCGGGGTCACCAGCGCGTCGAGGGTCTTGCGCACCCGCGCGTAGTTCGCCAGCGGCTCGCCCATGCCCATGAAGACGACGTTGGACAGCCGGCCCGGCCCCCCGGGCACCTCGCCACTGGCCATCGCCGCGGCGGCCGCGACCGCCTGGCCGATGATCTCCGCCGCCGAGAGGTTGCGGGTCAGCCCGTTCTGGCCCGTGGCGCAGAAGGGGCAGGCCATGCCGCAGCCGGCCTGGCTGGAGATGCAGACGGTGGCCCGGTCCGGGTAGCGCATGAGCACGCTCTCGACCAGCGCGCCGTCGTGCAGGCGCCACAGCGTCTTGCGGGTGCGGCCGCCGTCGGCGCTCAGCGTGCGCACCGGCGTGAGCAGCCCCGGCAGCAACGCGCCGGTGAGCTCCTCGCGGACGGCGGCGGGCAGGTCGGTCATCTGCGCCGGGTCGGTGACACCCCGGTAGAAGTGCCGGGCGAGCTGGTCGGCGCGGAACGCCGGCTGGCCGAGCTCGGTGACCGCGGCGCGGGCCTCGGCACGGGTGAGGTCGGCGAGGTGGCGCGGCGGCTTGCCCCGGCGGGGGGCGTCGAAGACCAGGGGGAGGGCAGTCATGGCGCCTCCCATGGTCGCACTAGCCTGCGCCGGGTGACCGAGGCGGAGAGCGAACTCACCCCGCTCGACACCGTCGGCGTCGGCCCGTGGGAGGGGCCGTGGCCCGACGACCCCCGCTACGACCGCGAGCTGCTCGCCGCCGGCGACCGGCGCAACGTCGTCGACCGGTACCGCTACTGGACCGTCGAGGCGATCGTCGCCGACCTCGATCCCCGCCGGCACCCCTTCCACGTCGCCATCGAGAACTGGCAGCACGACCTCAACATCGGCACGGTCGTGCGGACCGCCAACGCCTTCCTGGCGGCGGAGGTGCACATCGTCGGACGACGCCGGTGGAACCGACGGGGTGCGATGGTCACCGACCGCTACCAGCACGTCCGTCACCACCCCGACGTCGCCGCGCTGGTCGGGTGGGCGCGTGCCGGGGGGCTGCCGCTGCTCGCCGTCGACAACCTGCCCGGCGCCCGCCCGCTGGAGACCGAGCCGCTCCCCCGCGCCTGCGTGCTGCTCTTCGGCCAGGAGGGCAGCGGGCTGTCCGAGGAGGCACGCGACGCCGCGGACGGCGTGCTGTCGATCGCCCAGTTCGGCTCCACCCGCTCGATCAACGCCGGGGTCGCGGCCGGCATCGCGATGCACGCCTGGGTCCGGCAGCACGCACGATGACATCGCTGCCCTCCGGGCAGCACCGCGGCCACGTGCCGTCCCCTGTCGCGCCGAGCCGCCGCCGATGTCCCGGCGGGAGGCCTCCGGCTCCTGCACCGGTCGGCGCTCCGGGTGACAGGGGGCAGGAGGTCGGCCAGGCTCCCGGCATGAGCCGTCTCGCCGAGGTCGATCTGTCCGTGGGGCTGTCGAAGAAGGAGGCCAAGCAGCAGCTGGCGCAGGCCCAGGAGCGGCTGGTGCACCTGCGCCTGCTGCTGGGCGGGCAGATCGGCTCCGGGCAGCTCGGGCCGCCGCTGTGCGTGCTCTTCGAGGGCTGGGACGCCTCGGGCAAGGGCGGGGCGATCAAGCGGCTGGTCGAGCAGCTCGACCCGCGGCACGTCCGGGTCGCCCAGTTCGCCGCCCCGACCTTCGACGAGAAGCGGCACCACTTCCTGTGGCGCTTCTGGCCGGTGCTGCCCGGCTGGGGCGGGATGGCGGTGCTCGACCGCACCTGGTACGGCCGGGTCCTCGTCGAGCGCGTGGAGGGCTTCGCCACCGAGGACCAGTGGCAGCGGGCCTACAGCGAGATCGTCGACCTGGAGACCACGCTGGCCGCCGAGGGGATGGTGCTCGCCAAGTTCTGGATGCACGTCTCCCCCGAGGAGCAGCTGCGCCGCTTCGAGTCCCGCCGTGACGACCCCTACCGGGCGTGGAAGCTCACCGACGAGGACTGGCGCAACCGCGAGCAGCGCCCGGCGTACGAGGCCGCCGTCGAGGAGATGCTCGAGCGCACCGACACCCCCGCCGGCCGGTGGCACGTCGTCCCCGCCGACGACAAGCGGTGGGCGCGGGTCGAGGTGGTCCGCACCGTCTGCGAGGCGGTCGAGGCGGCGCTGCGGGCCCGCGGCGTCGACCCCGACGCGCCCCTGCCCGGAGTCGCCGCCTGACCGTGCCCGGAGCTCACGGCTCGTCGAGCCACGCGATCCGTCCGCCGTGCGGCGCCGTGCGCGCCATCGGGCGGCCGTCCAGGGACAGGACGAACTCCGGACCCCAGCCACCGGGCAGCCGTTCTCCCGTACCGGGGAGGGCACCGGGGGGTTCCTGGGCGATCCAGCGGACCGGCAGCGAGCGCACCAGCTCGGAGAACGCGGCGCGGCCGGCCCGGGGCAGGTACGGCAGCACCGCGGTGTGGAAGACGACGGCGGTGCAGCCCTCGGGCACGAGCGCGACCGCCTCGGGCAGCCGGTCGGACAGGTCGCCGCGGAGCACGCGGGCGGGCTCCCCCGCCGCGATCGCGGCGGCCGCGTCCAGCCGGGCCAGCCGGTCGGCCGCCCGGGGGCCCGGCCACACGAGGGCTCGCAGCCAGCCGCGGTCCTCGGGATCTGCGGGGTCGAGGGGGTCCAGGTCGATCCCGACGCGGGCGACGACGTCCGGCAACTCCAGCGGCAGCGGTCCCTCCCCCGTCGTGCTGCACGAGAGGTGGACGGTGCTCCGGGGACCGACGGGCCGGCCGTCGTACTCGTAGCTGTAGCGGTCGGGGTAGAGGCACAGCCCGGCCGACGCGCCCACCTCGACCAACCCCAGCGGGCCGTCCATCGCGCTCAGCAGCGGGAGGAGGGCGGTGCAGCGCGCGGGCTCGTTGGTCTGGGTGGCACGCGCCCGCATGGTGGCCGCCAGCCGCGGGCCGTCGCGGGTGACCACGCCGCGCAGTCCGGCCGGGTCCGCCGGCGTGCCGTGCAGGAACTGCACCGCAGCGAAGAACAGGGCCGGCTGCCGCTTGGCCTCCGGCAGGCCGGCCAGGAAGCGCAGCACGTCGCCGTCGTCGGCGACCGCGGAGGCGAGCCGCGAGTACAGGGGTGACTCGGTGGCCGCCTCCTCGGCGAAGGCGCGGTACCCGGAGGCGATCCGCTCGGTGTCCTCGTCCGCCACGCAGGCACCATCGCAGCATGCCCCCCGACGTGCTCGTCCACCTCGTCGAACCGGCTGCCTGGCGAGCGGCGCTGGACACGGGGGCGCTGCGCCCGCCGTCCCTGGCCGAGCAGGGCTTCGTGCACCTGTCCACCCCTCAGCAGGTGCACCTCCCGGCCGCCCGGCTGTTCCCCGGACGGCGGGACCTGGTGCTGCTCGTCGTCGACCCCGCCCGGCTCCCCGACCCGGTGCGCTGGGCTCCCGGCGTGCCCGGCGACCCGCCCGGCACGCGCTTCCCGCACCTGCACGGCCCGCTGCCGATGGCCGCCGTCGTCGCGGTCGTCCCGTACCGGCC
>DASQNB010000651.1:0-1599 GCA_035645175.1 Geodermatophilus sp. | reverse complement strand
GTGACGTGCAGGGTGCCGTCCTCGTCCATGACGAAGCGTCAGCCGCGGGCAAGTGTCTTCAGTCGGTGGCGACTGCGGCACAGGCAACACAGGTTCGCGCAGTCGGTGGCACCGCCGCAGGCGTGCGGGATGACGTGGTCGGCATCGGCCCAGCCGACCCGCTGGCCGCAGTTGGGGAAGCGGCAGGTGCGGTCGCGGACGTCGATGAACGCATGCTGGGCGGCGGTGGGGGCGTAGGCGGTGGTCGGCTCCGGCCGGGCGAGCACCGGGCAGCGGCAGTCGCCGTCGGGGTGCTGGCGGCAGCCGCGCTGGGCCAGCCGGGCCAGCTGTTCCAGGGTGCTGGTGGCCAGCAGCCGACCGTCGCCGTCGGCGACCGCGAAGGTCAGCGCCCCGCCCTCCGGTGCCCGCAGCCCCAGCGCCCCGATGCGGGCCAGCAGCTCGCGGACGTGCGCGGCGGTGATCGGCAGCCGGTTCACCGCACCCGGCGTGCCCGTGGTGCCCTCCAGGGCGTCCAGGGCGGCAGTGAAGTCTGCGTTCGACCCACCGCTGCCAGCGGCACGTGCGCCGGAACTGTCAGACCGTCCAGGCAGGGTGGCGGCGACAGGCCACACGCACTCCGGGAGGGACGCGGTGATCATCGAGCCCAGGGCGACCGACCTGGACCTGGTCGACGTCGAGAACGCCCTGTTGCGCGCCGCGGTCGGCGACTACTCCGCCGAGGCCGCGGTCCTGCTGCTCGCCAACGGCGGGCACTGGCTGGCCCAGCTGCAGGGCGCCGGCCTGATCTGCCTGCTCGGGGACGTCGACGGCGACGGGCTCTGGGCGCAGGTCTCCTGGCCCGACCTCGACGCCGCCCTCCACGCCGGGACCATCAGCGGCAGCAACAGCCAGCTGTGGCTGCTCCGCGCGGCCGCTTCCCTCGCCGACGGGCAGCCGGTCGACCTCGGCGACCTCGCCGCCGGCGTCGACCGCGACGGCCTCGCGCTGGTGCTGGCAGCCGTGGCGCACGCCGGTGGCAGCCACAGCGACGACTTGCCGCCGCTGGCCCCCTGGCCTGTGCGCGCCTGACCACGTCTCCTGACAGCGAACACAGGGGCAGGGAGCCGGTGCGGCCCTCTAGCGTCCGGACATGAACGAGGACGTGGTCGAGGTCGTCCCCGGCCTGCACCTGCTGCGGCTGGGCGTCGCCAACGCCTACCTGTGGCACGACGAGGACGGCGCCACCCTCGTCGACACCGGTCCGCCTGGCAGCGGCCCCGCGGTCGACGCCGCCCTGCGGTCTCTCGGCCTGCGCCGGGAGGACGTGCGCCGCGTCGTGCTCACCCACTTCCACGACGACCACGCCGGCTCTGCGGCGGAGATCGCCTCGTGGGCGGGCGCGCAGGTGGCCGCAGGGCGCGCAGACGCCCCGTTCGTGCGCGGTGACGCCCCCGGACCTCCACCGGTCTTCACGGCAGTCGAGCAGGCGCTGCACGCCGCCGTCGCCGCCGACCTGGAGCCTGCGCCGGCCTGCCGGGTGGACCAGGAGCTCGAGGACGGGCACGTCCTGGACGTCGCCGGCGGCGCGGTGGTGCTCGGCGTGCCCGGGCACACGCCGGG
>DASQNB010000650.1:0-8889 GCA_035645175.1 Geodermatophilus sp. | reverse complement strand
GCCGTACTTCCGGTCGACGACGAAGAACGGGACGCCGCTGATGCCCAGCGCCTGCGCCTCGGCCTCGTCGGCCCGGACCGCACCGGCGTAGCGCTGGTCCTCCAGAACGGCGCGGACCTCGTCGGCGTCCAGCCCGGCCTCGGCGGCCAGCCGGACGAGGGTCTCCCGGTCGCCGACCGCCTCGCCTTCGCTGAAGCAGGCGGTCAGCAGCCGCTCCTTGACGGCGTCCTGCACGCCGCGCTCGCCGGCCAGGTGGATGACCTGGTGGGCGTCGAACGTGTTCGCGCGGACCGCCTTGTCGAACCGGAAGTCCAGGCCCTCGGCGGCGGCCTGCTGGGTCATGTGGTCGGTCATCTGCTGCGCACTCGGGACCGAGGTGCCGTACTTGCGGGCCAGCCGCTCGGCGTACTCGGTCGGCGAGACCTGCTCACCCGCGGCGGCCGACGGCGCGCCCGGGTCGAGCTCGAAGGACCTCCACTGCACCTCGACGGCGTCGCGGTGCGGGAACCGCTCGAGGGCGGCCTCGAACCGGCGCTTGCCGATGTGGCACCAGGGACAGACGACGTCGGACCAGATCTCCACCTTCACGTGCGCCCGAACGTCCCTGGTGCCACCCGGCATTCCAGGAAGGACCCCCTCCTGGGCCCCTTCGCAGGCTCAGGGACGCCAAGGAGGGGGCCGCAGGACCAGACCTCCTTCAGTCCTCGAACAGGTCGCGGGAGACGATGCCGGTGTCGGGGTTGTCGGTGAAGATCCCGTCGATGCCGGTCTCCCAGAACGCCAGCTGCTCGTCGATCGCCTGGCCGTAGTCGCCCGGCTCCTCGCCCGCGTCGCGCAGGTCGGCGGGCAGGAACTCGTTCTCGTTGCGGAAGGTGTACGGGTGCACGAGCAGGTCCACGGCGTGCGCGTCATCCACGAAGGACGTCGGCTCGCCCAGAGTGCCGTCGGCCTCGCGCGGGATGACCTGTGCCTTCTCCGGGCCGACGCCGTCGGCGTACTCCGCGATCCCGGCCAGTCCCTCGGCGCTGGACAGGTCGGCGTAGGTGCGCGGGTCGCCCGCGGCCACCAGGTCGGCCGGCGCACCGGTCGCGGACAGCAGCTGCACCAGCGGCACGTCGACGACCTCGTCCAGTTCGCGCAGGTTGGCCGTCTCGAAGGACTGCAGGAACACCGGGTCGCCCTCGTCGTCCAGCCCGGCCTCGTCGAGGTCCTCGACCAGCGGCTCCTCCAGCGAGAGGTCGATCTCGTCGAAGTACGTCGGGTGCTTGGTCTCGATGTAGACGCCGACCTCCTGGCGCAGCTCGCGGCTGAGCTCGCCGCGCAGTTCGAGCACCTCGTCGAGGGTGGGCACCTGGTAGAGGCCGTCGTAGAGAGTGTTCTCCTCACGGACCTCGGGCAGCCGCTCCACCGCGCGCAGCGTGCGCAGCTCGGCCAGCGTGAAGTCCTCGGTGAACCAGCCGGTCAGCTCGACGCCGTCGATGGTCTTCGTCCGCTGCCGGTCGGCGAACTCGGGGCGGTCGGCGACGTCCGTCGTCCCGGAGATCTCGTTCTCGTGCCGCGCGACCAGCACGCCGTCGGAGGTGCTCACCAGGTCGGCCTCGATGTAGTCCGCCCCCATCCGGGCCGCGAGCTCGTAGGCGGCCAGCGTGTGCTCGGGCCGGTAGCCGGAGGCCCCGCGGTGGCCGATGACGAGCAGCTCGTCGGCGCCGGGGCCGGAGTCCTCCTGCGCCGGGGCGGCGGTGGCCGGCCCGGTGAGGAACAGCGGGACGGCGAGGGCGGACGCGGCGAGCAGCGCGGTCCGGCGGTGGCCAGCTCTCATGGGTTCTCTCCCCCGGGCTCGGACGACGACCGTCGTCGCCGGCCCGGGCCGATCCCAACCCGCCGACGTGGCCGGCGCCAGGCGGGCGGGCGAACGGGCCGTGAAACCGGCCGTGTCGTCGTCGCAGCGTGATGGGCAGGTCTGCCGATCGACAGGTCCGTGGGGAGCCGGTGCGACCGGCGCAGCCGGCCCTCGGGGAGCTCCGTGGACCTGTTCCGTCTCGCTCGCGCGCGCACTCCCCTAGCCCCCGGGGCGGACCAGGCCCGACTCGTAGGCGACGACCACCGCCTGCACGCGGTCCCGGACGCCGAGCTTGGCCAGCACGTGGGCGACGTGGGTCTTCACGGTGCCCTCGCCCAGCACGAGCCGCTCGGCGATCTCGGCATTGGACAACCCGCGGGCGACGAGTCGGAGCACCTCGACCTCGCGCGGGGTGAGCAGCTCCACCCCCCGGAGCGTGGTGGGCGTCGAGCGTGCCAGGAGATCGTCGAGCAGACGACGCACCAGCGCCGGGGCCAGCAGCCGGTCGCCTCCGACCGCGGTCCGGACGGCGGCGATCAGCTGCTCGCGCGGCATCGACTTGAGCAGGAAGCCGGTGGCGCCGGCGCGCAGTGCCTCGATCACGAGCTCGTCGGCGTCGAAGGTGGTCAGCATGACGACCGCGGTCGGCACGTCGGGGTCGGCCGCGACCCGTCGGGCGGCCGCGAGGCCGTCCACCCGAGGCATGCGAACGTCGACCAGCGCCACGTCCGGCCGCAGCTGCCGGCACAGCGTCACCGCCTCCCCGCCGTCGGAGGCCTCGGCGACCACCTCGAGGTCCGGTTCCGCCTCCAGGATCATCCGGAGACCGGCGCGCACCAGCGCCTCGTCGTCGGCGATCAGGACCCGCACGGTCATGCCGCGACCGGCACCGCGGTCGGCAACGGCAGGACCGCCCGCACCCGCCAGCCCGGTCCGTCGGTGCGCGGGCCCGCGCTGGCCCGTCCGTCGAAGAGCGCTACCCGCTCCCGGATCCCGACCAGCCCGAACCCGGGGACGCCGCCCAGACCCCCACCCGACCCGCCGTCGTCGGCTACCTCGACCTCGAGCGCGTGATCGGTCACCGACAGCCGCACGTGCACGCGGGCGCCCGGTGCGTGCTTGAGCACGTTCGTCAGCGCCTCCTGCACGACCCGGTGGGCGGTCGCCCCCAGCGCCGCGGGCACCGACGAGGCGCCACCCTCGCGGACCAGGTCCACCGCCAGGCCCGCGGCAGTCGCGTCCTCGACGAGCCGGTCGACGTCGGCGAGCGTGCCGGCCTGCTCGTCGTCGGGGTCCTCGCCCGCCCGCAGCACCCGCAGCAGCCGGTGCAGGTCGGCCAGGGCGGTCCGCCCGGCGGTGAGGACGACGTCCAGCGTCTGCGCGGTCGCCGGTTCCCGGCCCGCGAGGCCGGCCTGCGCCGCGTCGGCGTGCAGCAGCATGAGCGTCACGCCGTGCCCGACGACGTCGTGCATCTCCCGGGCGATGCGGCGGCGCTCGGCGGCGACGGCGTCAGCGCGCCGGCGTTCCTCATCCCGGGCCCGCTCGCGGGCGGCCAGTGCCTCACGTTCGGCCCGCACTGCGCGGTCGAGCCGTTCGCGGGCCAGCCGCGCGAAGAACCACAACAGGACCGGGATCGCGACGTTGACGACCTCGTCGCCGACGCTCACCTCGTCGACCACGAACGGGTAGACCTCCACCGCCGCGAGCACGGCGGCCAGCCCGAGCAGCGCGTTCCGGCGCCGGTCGGCGTACTGGGCGACCGACCAGGTGAGCACCAGCAGCGCGACGTACCCGGCGGCGGCCGGGGCCTCCCCGAGCAGCGTCTGTCCGGCCAGCCCGGCCGAGCCGGTGACCGCGGCGGCCAGCGGGCGCACCCGGCGGGCCGCCACGCTCGCGGTCATCACGAGGAACGCCGCGTGCTGCAGTGGCCGGGAGCCCTGCACCGCGTCGGCGGACACGAACAGCTCCACCTGGCCGACCACACTCAGGACGAGCGCCAGCAGGCCGTCGCGTACCACCAGCGGCAGCGCGCGCCACCACGTCCCGATGCCGGACATGGCCGGGAGCGTAGGGCCGCAGGGAGCCGCGCGGACCCGTCCGACGGCAGACCCCTCTCTGCCCTGCGGCAGACCCAGGGCCCGGACACCTCCGTACGGGATCCACCTCTCGGCGGACGCCGGTGCCAGCAGTCGCCACCACCGTGGGCGGCACCCGATGGACCCACCTGAGGAGAGCTGCCATGACCACGCCGACACCGGTCGACACCCGCCCCACCCCACCGCGCCGGGCCAGGGCGCTCGCCCCCGCGCTTGCGGGGACCGGTGCGCTCGCCGCAGCTGTCGCGGCGGCGGTCAGCTACGCCGACCCGTTGCGCGGCGCGACGACGCCGGCGGAGGCGGCGGCGCTGTTGGCCGAGACGCCCGTGGCGCTGACCGCGCTCCTGCTCGCGGCCTACGCCGTCCTGGCGCTGATCGTCGTCGGCCTGCTGGCAGCGCGGCTGGGTCAGGCCACCGAGGGGGCCGCCGTCCGCCTCCTGCCGGTCCTGGGCGGAGCGCACCTGCTGCTGCTGGCCGCCGCCTTCACGGCTCCCGCCGCGGCCGTGGGCGTGGGCACGGGCGTGTTCGAGACCGGGGTCACGCCCACGGCCGTGGAGACCGCACTGCTGCTGGGGAACGTCGCGCTCCCGCTCGCCTCCTGGACAGGTGCAGCCCTCACCGGAGCCACGGCGGTCGCGGCTCGGTCGGCCGGGATCTCCCGGACGCTCACCGCCGTCAGCGCGGTCTTCTGCGCCGGGCTGGCGCTGCCGCTGGTGAGCTGGGCAGTCAACTACCTGCTGCCCCTGTGGTTCGCCGGGGTCGGCATCTGGCTCTGGCGACGCGACTGACCCGCCCCGTCGCCGATGACCGCGCGCGTCAGCCCTGCCACGCCTCGCTGACCTGCGCGGCCACGTCCGCGGCCTGCGCGCGGCCGGCCCGCGCCGAGCCGGCGCGGGCGGCCGGGTCGAGCACGTTGCGGCCGATGGCGCGGCGGCTGGCCTCGTCCGGGGAGACGACGGCGACCCGCGCGACCATCCCGGTGACCTGCGCGTCGACGCTGGCCAGCGGGCCGATGCCGCGCGGGATGGGCGCGAGGACGACGACCCGGTCGCAGCCCTCGGCGAGGTCGGCGTTGGCAGCCGAGCGCATGCCGCCGTCGACGTAGCGGCGGCCGTCGATGGTCACCGGCGGGTAGACGCCGGGGACGGCGCAGCTGGCCGCCACCGCCTGCAGCAGCGGGACGCCGGAGGTGCGGTCGAGGACGCGGAACTCGCCGGTCTGCGCGTCGACGGTCGTGATCCGCAGGTCGCGGTCGGGCCACGCGCGGCTGACGAGGCGGGAGCCGATGACGTCGAGCCGCTCCTGCTCGGTCGGGGTCAGCCCGGCCTGCTCGGCGGCGAGCGCGAGTGCGCCGACGCGCCGGCGGAACACGACGTCGTCCCCGCGGCTGCGCAGCACCGCCCAGCCGTAGCGGGCCAGCGCGGCGCGGGTCATGCGGGCCGCCCGCTCACCGGTCGGCGGCTCGAGCTGGCGGGCGAACAGCGCCTCCAGGTCGGCGCCGCTGGTGAGCTGGGCGCCGACCACCGAGCCGGCGGAGGTGCCCACCACCAGGTCGGCGCCGGTCAGGTCGACGCCGGCCTCGGCCAGGCCGGTGAGGACGCCGATCTCCCACGCGATGCCGGTGATGCCGCCACCCCCGAGGACGAGGGCCGTGCGCTGGTCGCTCATCCCGCCATCCTCACCCACGGTCCGCTCTCGACACGCCTTGTGACGTGCGCCACGCTGGGGTCTCGGAGAGAGGACCCGGATGACCGCCAGGCAGGCCGCACCGACCGCGTACAGCTGGCCACCCGGCCTACCCCGGTCGCTGGAGTACCCGTCGGTGCCGGTCGGCTCGGTCCTGCGGGCGGCGGTGCGCCGCTGGGGCGACCGGACGGCGTTCGTCGACCACGACGTCCCGCTCACCTTCACCGAGCTGGGCGCCCGCGCGCACGCCGTCGCCAACTGGCTGGCCGACTCCGGCGTCGGGCGCGGCGACGTCGTCGCGGTGCACATCCCGAACTGCCGCCAGTACCCGGCGCTCTACTACGGCGTCCTGCTGGCCGGGGCGACCTTCTCCCCCACCAACCCGCTGCTGCCGGCCGCGGACCTCGCCGCGCAGCTCACCGACGCCGGCGCCCGCGTGCTGGTCACCTGGGACCAGGTGCTGCCGTTCGTGCGGTCGGCGCTGGCGGCGACGCCCGTGCGGACCGTCGTGGTCACCGGGGAGGCGCACGTCCTCGACCTCGACGCCCGGCTGGAGCTGGCGGCCGGGGACGTCGACCTCGCCGACCTGCTCGCCGGCGACCCCACCGACCGGCACCTCGACGCCTCGGTCGACCCGGCCGCCGACCTCGCGCACCTGGCCTACACCGGCGGGACGACGGGGGTCAGCAAGGGCGTCGAGCTGCCGCACCGCGCCGTCGTCACCAACGTGCTGCAGTCGGCCTGCTGGTCGTCGGGCTCGGTGCCCGAACTCGACGCGGCCGGCGACGTGACCCTGCGCCAGGTGCTCGGCCCCGAGGAGCACCCGACGCGGCTGGGCGAGGCCCGGCTGGTCAACCTGACGCCGTGGTTCCACGCGATGGGCGTGATCGGCTACCTCAACGGCACGGTCATGGGCGGGACCACGACGGTGATCCACATGCGGTTCGACCCGGCGCGCTACGTCGAGGACGCCGTCCGGTACCGGGTCACCACCATCGGCGGCGCTCCCCCGGTCTTCGTCGCGTTGCTGCAGGTGCCGGGGATCGACGAGGCCGACCTGTCCTCCGTGCGCAACGTCTCCAGCGGTGCCGCCCCGCTGCCGGTCCCGCTCATCCGGCGACTCCAGGCGCTGCTGCCCGACGCCGTCATCGGCGAGGGGTACGGGCTGACCGAGGTGACCATGCAGGCCACCGGCAACCCGGTGTTCCGGTCCGGCACCCGCAAGGCCGGGACGGTCGGCGTGCCGATCTTCGACACCGAGATCAGCATCCAGCCGCTCGGCGGCGGCAGCCCGCTGCCGCCCGGTGAGCGCGGCGAGGTGTGCATCCGCGGGCCGCAGGTGATGCGCGGCTACGCGCACCGGTCGGAAGCGACCGCCGAGGCGATCGACGCCGACGGCTGGTTCCACACCGGCGACGTCGGGGTCCTCGACGAGGACGGCTACCTGGCGATCGTCGACCGCACCAAGGACATGCTGCTCTACAAGGGCTACAACGTCTTCCCGCGCGAGCTGGAGGAGGTCCTGTTCGGCGTGCCCGGGGTGGCCGGGGCGGCGGTCGTCGGCCGGCCCGACGAGGAGGCCGGGGAGCTGCCGGTCGCCTACGTCGTCCGCGGGGCCGACGACGCCGGGGCCGCGCTGACGGCCGAGTCGGTGATGGCGGTGGTCAACGAGCGGGTGACGCCGTACAAGCGGCTGCGGGACGTGGTGTTCATCGACGCCATCCCGGTGTCGGCTGCGGGCAAGGTGCTCAAGCGGCAGCTCGCCGCACGCGAGCGGGAGGGGGTCGCCGGCGGCTGACCCACCGCCCCTCCGCGCCGCACCCGTCCTCACCCGGACGGGTGCGGCGCGCACACAGGTCCGGAGGCGGCTCACTATCGTCCGGCGGGTGGACCGCGACACCGCACTGACGACCGAGCACTCCGGTGTGCGGATCGCACACGAGGAGCTCACCCCGTTCCGCCAGGTGTGGCGCCGGGTGGTCATCGCGGCGGTCGTGCTGTTGGCCACGGTGTTCATCGTGTGGCTGGACCGGGATGCCTACCGGGACGGCGACGAGATCGGCATCACGCTGCTCGACGCCTTCTACTACGCCACGGTGACGCTCTCCACCACCGGTTACGGCGACATCACGCCGCTGACCGAGGGTGCCCGGCTGGTCAACATCCTGGTCATCACGCCGCTGCGCATCCTGTTCCTGATCGTCCTCATCGGAACCACCCTCGAGGCGCTGACCGCGCGCACCCGCGAGGAGTTCCGCATCCGTCGCTGGAGGTCCCACGTGCGTCAGCACGTCATCGTGTGCGGCTACGGCACCAAGGGCCGCAGCGCCATCCGGTCCCTGCAGTCCAGCGGCACGCCGCTGGACCAGATCGTCGTCGTCGACCCCGAACCGCGGGCGATCGACGAGGCCAACTCGCTGGGCCTGACCGGCATCGTCGGCGACGCCAGCCGCACCGATGTGCTGCGGCGGGCCTCGATCGAGCGGGCGCGGGCGGTGATCGTGGCGGCCAACCGGGACGACGCGTCGGTGCTGATCACGCTCACCGTGCGGCAGCTCAACGCCAGCGTGCCGATCACGACCTCGGTGCGCGAGGAGGAGAACGCGCAGCTGCTGCGCCAGTCGGGTGCCGACACGGTGATCACCACGTCGGCCACGGCAGGCCGGCTGCTCGGGCTGTCCACGGACGCACCGCGGGTGGTGGCCACGGTCGAGGACCTGGTCACCGGCGGCCAGGGCCTGGACCTGCACCAGCGGCGGGTCACGGCCGGCGAGGTGGGGCTCGGTCCGCGGCAGCTGCGCGACGTCGTGCTGTCGGTGACCCGGGGCGGCCGCACGCTGCGCTTCGACGACCCGCTGATCGGCACGCTGGAGACCGAGGACGTGCTCGTGGTCGTCCGTTCCCACCCGCCGGGCCACCAGCTCGCCATGAGCTGACTGCCACCGCGGTCGATCACTCGCCGCTCGCCGCACCGGGGTGCCCGGTCGTCACGCGCCGGGCCGTCGTGGCGTCGATGGTCTCGTGCAGCTCTCCGACTGCCCTGGCCCTCTGGCGGCCCGGCGCCCGTCTCCTCACTGTCCGACGAGGGCCGCCTCCAGGGTGTCCGCCTGTTGGACCAGGTCGGCTGCGGTGGTCAGCCAGCCGGCCACCAGCAGCAGCGGCCACGGCTGCTCGTCGTCCAGCGAGGCCGTCGTCGCGACCAGCGAGGCCTGGGCCACGGCCCTGCACGCCATGTTCCGCATGACGAGCTCCTTCCATCGGTTGCCT
>DASQNB010000649.1:0-2436 GCA_035645175.1 Geodermatophilus sp. | reverse complement strand
GCCACGCCGCGCAGCACGTCGAGCGACGCGATGCGTGCGGATGGCGCTGCGGCGGGCTGGGCGGTGGTGCGCTGTAGTGCGCTCGCGGTATGGTCAGAGCGTAGCCATACGATCGTATGGTCGTCCAGGGTGCGAGCATGCCGGATGTGAACGGACCCTCGGACCGCCTCCTCGCCTGCGTGCTCGACCTGCTGGTGGCCGAGGGGTACGAGGGCATCAGCATCCGGCGGGTCGCCGCGGCGGCCGGGGTGTCGATCGGGGCGGTGCAGCACCACTTCCCGACCAAGGACGCCTTGCTGGCTGCGGCGATGGACCGGGTCTCCCAGCAGTTCCAGGAGCGGCTGGACCGGCGCGTCGCGCCCGGAGCCGGGCCCGCCGAGGTCCTGCGCGCGGTCGCCGACGAGCTGCTCAGCACCGGGGAGGAGCGCCGTCCGGCCAGTGTGATCTGGCTGGTGCGCATGGCGCGCGCCGCCGTCCACGAGCCGACCGCCGCGGTGCACCGGCAGGAGTGGCAGCAGGTCGAGGACCTGCTCGCGGAGCTGATCGGTGCCGCGCGTCCCGACCTGGCGGCGCAGGCGGTCCGCGACGAGGCGACCGTGCTGCTCGCGCTGCTCGACGGGCTGGCCGGGGCGGTCGCCGTCGAACCCGGGCGGGTACCGGCCGACCGCGCGGAGACGCTGGTGGCCCGGCACCTGGACGCCCTCGTGGGTCCCGTCAGCGCAGGGCAGCGCGGGCGCGGTCGCTGACCAGGTCGACCAGCCAGGTCAGGACGACGACCGCCGCGAGCACCGTCGTCACCGCGGCCCAGTCGAAGGTCGCCAGCTCCGCGGCCAGCAGCGCACCGAGGCCACCGGCGCCCAGCAGCCCGACCAGCACGGTGTCGCGGATGGCGACCTCCCAGCGGTACAGGGCGTAGGCCAGCACCGGCCCAGCCGCCCGCGGCAGCACGCCGTACAGCCAGGCGTCCACCGGCCGGGCGCCCAGCGCGGCCAGCGCCGCCCGCGGCCGCGGGTCGAGCTCCTCGGTCGCCTCCGCGGCCAGCCGGCCCAGCACCCCCAGCGTGTAGACGCCGAGCGCCAGCGCGCCGGGCAGCACCCCCGGCAGCAGCACGAAGAGCAGCACCAGCGCCCACACCGGCGGGGGCACCGCCCGCAGCAGGAGCAGCCCGCCGCGCACCAGCACTCCCGCGACCCGCCGTCCCGGCCCCGACCGCCCGGCCGGCCGCGCCGCCGGACCGGCCAGCAGCACCGCGCCGAGCACCGCGACCGCGACCGCGATCACCGACACCTGCACCGTGTCCACCGCGAGCACGCCGATCGTGCGCAGCAGGTCGCCGTCGGTCGCCGGCGGCCAGGCCGCGGAGAACACGTACGCCAGCTGCCCGGCCGTCCGCGACGACACCAGCGACGCCGGCGACAGCGCCAGGTACCAGCAGGCCCACCCGACCAGGACGACGGTCCCGACGACCGCCGCGGTCAGCACCGGGTCGCGACGGGCGGAGGACGGCGGCGCGGCCAACCGCCGGCGCACCGCCCGCCCCGCGACGTCGGCTGCCAGGCACAGCGCGGCGAGGGCGTAGACCGCGCTCCACACCTGTTCCCAGCGCAGCGAGGCGAACGACAGCGCCAGCTGGTAGCCCAGCCCGCCGGCGCCGACCATCCCGAGGACGACGGCCGAGCGGACCGCGCACTCCAGCCGGTAGAAGGCGTACGACAGCAGCCCGCCCGCGGCCGGCGGCAGCAGCCCGTAGAGCGCCGCGGCCGGCCGCCCCGCGCCGGCGGCCAGCAGTGCGCGGTACGCCCCGCGCGGCACCTCGTCGACCAGGTCGGCGAAGACCTTCGCGGTCACCGCGCCGTAGGGCAGCCCGATCGCCAGCACGCCCACCCACGGGTCCAGGCCCAGCACGTTGACCAGCAGCAGGCCCCACACCGCCTCGTGCAGCCCGCGGGGGACGGCGAGCAGCCCGCGGGCGGCCAGCCAGCCGGCCCGGCGGCGTCCCCAGGTGGTGCGGGAGACCAGCACCGCGGCCGCTGCGCCGAGCACCAGCGCCAGTGCGGTGCCGGCCGCGGCGTAGGCGACGGTGACCAGCGCCGACCGGGCGAGGACGCCGAGGAACGCCGCGTCGACCGCGGGGGAGAGGGCCGCGGACGCGAACCGGCCGAACTGCGCCGTCCCGCCCGGGTTGAGCACCTCACCGGTGAACAGCCCGGCGCCGGCCAGCGACCAGAGCAGCACCGCCGCCGCACCCAGGCCCCAGGCCCAGCGGCGCCGGTCCCGCCGGAGTCGGGGAGCGGCGGGGCGGACCGGCCGGTCGACAACCGCGGTCACGACGCGGCCCCGTAGAGCCCCGCGAGGTCGGCGGCGGACAGCGCGGCCACCGGGCGGTCGAGCACGACCCGACCGTCGGCCAGCCCCACCACCCGGTCGCAGTGCCGC